>JAEETG010000029.1 GCA_016290255.1 Clostridia bacterium | reverse complement strand
ATAAGGCATTATAGCAGTGTTGCTGCTCACATCTAAAATACTTGGTTTTTCAAGTATTTTTTCAACTGGGGAGAAATGATGGCCGTCACTAAATGTTGCAAACACGGCCTTTGCATAACAAAAATAATTTTCCTCTCTTTCTGAGGTGAAACCCAAATTTTTTTCATTATTTAATTTATCCATGAGACCTGTAGCAAGCAGTATATTAACAATATGTTTTTTAAGTTTTTGTTGTGTTTTGTTATCATTAAAATCCAGTTTTGCTAAGTCTTTTAAATATAAATTCAGAGACGCTCTGTGTAGGTTATTTAACATTGGGAATGGCACTTTGCAGTTATTTTCATGAATTGTTTTTTCTATTTGTGGTAAGGTTTCATCAACAATTTTGTTTGCCAACTCACAACAATCAAATTTAGAACATTCAACAGCAATCACAGATTTTATGGAAAGTAAACAGAATATTGGTGGTTTTTTGTCAACAATTTGAATTAACAATTTTTCTGCGAATTCATTTTTTTGTTCTATTGTTGTTTGTGGATTTCTCACAACATTATGTAGAACGATGCTTGTATAATCCGTTATGATTTGTTGCCTCATAAATAATTGCTTTGGTGAATATTTTTTTGAAAAATCTGTTGAGTTAAAATAATCATCTGTAAATTTTCTGTAGTTTTCAACATCTTTTGGCGTAAATTCCTTTGGAACCATAGATTGACCAAGCATTAAAAAGAAAGGTTCGCTATCAACTGTGGATGGGCTTTTTTCTGCAACTTTAATAGCTTTTTCCCATAATTTGTCTATATTGAAACGAAAAGTTGAGTTGAATACTTTTTGTGCCTCAGAACCAGTTGATAACAATAAATCGGTTAATTCATTTTTTTCCTTGTTGGTTATTATTTTACTATTGAACACATAAAATATGTTATCAGTGTCAATTTGAATAGTCTGGTCATCATATGCTGTGCAAGTAATTATTTTGCCCATTGCCTTACCTCCTTATATTTTGTATTTTATTAAAGATTCATTGCTATTTCTTGCATTTTAACAATGTTTTGATTTGGCTCTTCTTGAATATCTCCAAATTCTGTTTTGTATTTTAGATAGTTTATTGCAGATTCTTCATTTCTTTTTGCTGCTTTCACAATTTTTTTAATTCCATCGGTCTTTTGTTTGCCAGTTTTGTGCTCATAAAGTAGTGCCCCCAACCTTTTTAGTGATTTAGAATTTCTAATGTGTTCAATTTTTAAATATTTTTCATAATATTTAATTGAAGTGTCAATATCTGGTTCAACAAACAAAAACCTATCTTTGTAATATCCTGAAAAAATTGCTGCACACTTAAAAATGGATAATTTGTCTCCTGCATTTGCCCCAAGAAGATAATATGTGAAAGCTTTCTTTTCATCAATATCACACATAATTCCATATTCGCTTTGTGTGCCAAGTTCATAGGCTCCCCAAGCGGCATCATATTGGAAAGATTTTTCAAAACATTCATATGCTTTCTTTTTGTTTTTTTCACAACCTTTTCCACCGAACAACATTGTTCCAAACCTAAAAGTTAAAAGCGGGTCATTTAGTTCTGCGCCAAGTTTTGCAAGCTTGAATGCTTTTTCAAAATTTTGCATTCCGTTTTTTGTGTAGAAGTAAAGTCTGAATAGTTTGTTAATGCATGGCAAACTGTTATATTTCACTCCACTTTCAAAACAACTGATGGCATCACTAATGTTTTGTTTTAACTGCAGATGATCAATTAGTTCTTGCTCTTTTTGGTTGCCAATAGAGCCGTCATAAAAGCCTTGCCCCAACAGAAATAACAATCTTGCTTTTGCTTTTTCAAAATCTTCTTCCTCTATGTGTTGACCCTCAGCAAGAAGTTCGGCAGTTTTTTCAAACTGCTTGTTTTTAATGCTCAATTTGATTTCATCATTTATATCAAGAAGATAATAATTGTTTTCTTCCATTTTTTCACTCCCTTTTGCTATTTTTATTATACCACAAGAAAGAGGTGTGGTCAATACCCATTTTTCAAGGGAGTGCATAATTTGATGCCTCTTTTTGTGTCTTAAAATCCATATTAGAAGACGTTAAAAACATAAAGCGAATTTACAAAAACAAAAAGTGAAAAAATAAATAATAGAGCATAGTGAAAAAACACTTCAACCCACAGGCCAAAGTGTTTTTTAATTATTTTTCATTTAGTGAATTATATAATTTCATAATATTTTCAATTTCTTTGTCTTTGTTGTGCCACCAATTAATGCTCCAAATACGATATGTTTTCCAGCCACGAGATTCCAAATATTTTTGCCTATAGATATCTCTTTCTCTGGTTGGTTGCAAACTGTGATATAGTTTTCCATCGCACTCAATTCCAAGAACATAATTGTTTTCTTTGTCTTTGATTGCAAGGTCCATTTTATATCCGCACGCACCAACTTGCGTGTTCACTTCAAGGCCACGTGAAATTAATGCATTGCGAACCTCGCAAACAAAATCGTTATCAAAGGACTCATCATCTTTTGCTTTAAAGTTTTCATTTGAAAATGAATACAAAATTTGTTTTGCTGTTTCATTATCTTTGTTTGAAATTGCAAAAGAATATTCCAAATATTTCTTAAATATTTTTGGCCCCTCGTTTTTGAGGTCGTCAACATATAACTCTTCTGGATAAATTGATGTGACGATGTATATTTTTTCTTTTGCTCTGGAAATTGCAACATTCAGTCTATTTTCCCCACCTCTTTGATTTAGCCAACCAAAGTTTCGAACCACTTTTCCAGATTCATTTTTTGCGTAGGCAAGAGAGAAGATTATGCAGTCTCTTTCATCTCCCTGAACATTTTCTATGTTTTTAACGAAAAGTCCTCTATCCTCACCACCATCTTTTCTTTCAAGCTCTTT
>JAEETG010000028.1 GCA_016290255.1 Clostridia bacterium | reverse complement strand
CCCAATCAAACCTTCAAGTTTTCTAATTCTTATGCAAGCATTCTTCATTTGATTTTCTGTAAGCCCATCAAGGCTTTTTTCTTTTGTGTAATACAAATCGTGAGTTACACAAGCAAAATTTAATGTGAGACCATGAGAAGTTAACATATCATGATAGTATATCAAATTCTTATTAAGCGGCATTCCAACTTCTAAAACCAATTTTGGCATTATTTTTTCTCCTTGGTTTTTTATAACAAAAATTATAGCATATAATAAAAACTTTGTAAAATAAATAAAACAAGCATTATTGCTTGTTTTGTGTTAGTTTTTCAATTATTTGTTTAGAGTTCTTGCCAAAAGTGATAATAATGGTGCCATCTTTAAGTTTTTTGGAATAGCCACCCACAAAACCATTTTCTTGTGAATCTAAAAATTTATCATAATATTGTTCAACAAGTGGGTCATCATTTTTTATTTCTGGAATATTTATTTCTTCTTCAAACAACGCCTCATAATATCCATCATAAGAAACATGAAGACACCCTATATTATGAATGTTTAGTTTGCCGTTCAAATCACAAATTAAACTCTCATCTCTTGCATTTAATGATTTATTTGGTTTAATTATTAAATAACCAGAATCCAATGTTCTCCTAAAAAAGTTGTTAAACCCAAAAATTAACTGATTATTGAAATCTAATTGCATGTCAACAATTTCACTGCCAGCAACATCAAAAGAAGGGTTATACCATATATCTAAAGATATTTTGGAAACATTCGATTTTTTTATTGTATTGAAATCAAATTCCATATTTGGGCTTTCGCATGTGCAATTTTTATATGGTTTAGACCAAATCAAAACAACACAATCCCCTTTTGTTGTTGCACTTAGGTTCCCCATATAGGCAAAACTTCTATATAGATAATCATGATAATCGTTATTATAAACTACTATAGAATGTATTCCAACATTATTTATAAGATTAAAAACATAATCTTTTCTGTTCTTTATGTATTGTTTTTTATCACAAACAACACGAGCATTTCTATTGCAATAATAACCATCATTTTTTGGAGTTATCACAACTTCTCCCCTGCAAATAAGTGGACAAGGGCAATCATTTTTTGCGTCTAGTGCCAGTTTATCAGCAAACAAGATTTCTTTTATTTCAATTTCCTCTTTGTCAAAATCAATAGATTCTCCATTATTAAAAGAAATATTCATCTTGCATAATTGAAAATTATTAAACTTATCTTTAGAAGCATAATATGTTTCTGCCATAAATTAATCCCCTTTACATTAAATTTACCAAGTAACAATATAACATATTTTACCATAAAAGTAAATAAAAAACGCAAATCTGTTCGATTCACGTTTTTCTTGGCGGAGAAGGAGGGATTTGAACCCTCGCTACGGTTTCCCGTACTAATGCCTTAGCAGGGCATCCTCTTCAACCACTTGAGTACTTCTCCATGTTTGGTTGAACTAAACTAATATGTTTTAGACAATTTAAAGTTTAGCATACAAATATTGTTTTGTCAATTTATTTATAAAAAATTATTAAAAAGAAAAAGACCACACAAAGAACTTAATGCTCTTTTTGTGTGGTCTATTGTTATTATATTTCCATTTTTGGAAATTATTCATATTTTTTTTATTTATATTACACTGCTCTTAGTGCAATAACTGGGTCTTTCTTGGCCGCTGCTCTTGCTGGAATGAGGCCCGCAATGAATGTTAGAAGAACACTGATTGCAACCAAAATAACCGCACCCAAAACTGGAAGCATTGCAATTGAACCAAGGTTTGTGAAGTGATTTAACAAAATGTTGATTGGAATCAAAAGAATTAAGGAAAT
Source organism: Clostridia bacterium (assembly GCA_016290255.1). GTDB lineage: Bacteria > Bacillota > Clostridia > Christensenellales > UBA1242 > UBA7584. The sequence continues at coordinate 8,793 of JAEETG010000028.1, read as the reverse complement.
CACAATTCCAAACACTCCGCTTGTGAGTCCAATTATGAAGCTTTCTGCGGTGAACACATGTTTAACATCGCGTTTTGATGCTCCAACGCTTCTAAGAACTCCAATTTCTTTTGTTCTCTCAATAACTGAAATGTAAGTTATGATTCCAATCATGATTGAACTTACAATGAGTGAAACAGACACAAAAGCAATCAAAATGTAGGTTATTGCGGAAATAATCATGGAAATTGAACTCATCAGCGTTCCAACGGAATCGGTGTAAGTGATAACTTTTTCATCTTGTCCAAGTGATTTTTGCAAATCGTTGTATTTATTGATGAATGACACAATGCTTGATTTGGAATCGAAGTTCACTGGATATAAGTTAACCCCAATTGGGTTTGATTTGTCGATGTGGTTAAGTTGTTTTAGAACATCTTTTTGCGTGGTGTAGGTGTCCACTTTTGGGTGGCCAGCAGCATCTGTGCCCTTAATCTTCACACTGATTGCTGTTCCATCCAAAACGCTTTGAACAAGAGGTGTTTTGTTGTTTTCTTTAATGATAAGGTCTGTTAACCCCTTTGTATAAGCAACGCAAGTTTTAATTGATGTGTTTGAGTCATCTTTCGCCCTAATTATTCCAGAAATTTTAACATTTAGTGCTGATGTCTCATATAAGTCTTGAATTTTTGCACTTCTTTCTGCCACATTTTCACTTTGCCTAATGTCCATATATGCTGAATCTGGGTCACTTGCATCTTCTTTCACAAAGAAATTGCTCGACAAAACTATTTTATAAGTTTTGCTCATAATTTCATCATATGTGTAGGTGTTTTCAATTGGCTCGCTCTCTTCCCCATTGATGTAGGCGTCCATGAGGTTATCTAGTTTTTCTTGGCTCAAAAGGCCCAAACCATAAAGTGTGTAGTCACTGATTTCGTTGTTACTGTTCAAAACAATCACAACTTCGTTTGCGTTTTGTGGATATGTTCCTTTAATAAGTTCATATTGTTCATCCAAAACCTTTTGGTTGTCTATCATCTCACTCCAAAAGCCTGAATCAAAATATAATCCGCTTGAAAACAATGTGTAAATGATTCCATAGCGTTCACTTTTGTTCTCATCCAAAAGCATTTCTGGGTGAGAATATGCATATTTAGACATTGTTTCTTTGAAAAGGTCGGTTGTGTTGGTGTTGATATATCTGTTTTCAACATCATCATAATAATATGGGTGAACTCCCTGACCATATAAATATTGAATTGCGGTGGTATATTTTTCTATTTCACTTTTTCCATCATTTTCAATATATTCTTTAAATGAGTCAATTCTATTTACAACACTGCTGGCGTTAAAATCGCCCAAAAGATCGGTGAGTTCTTGCTTTACATAAACTTTGTCACCATCATTTTCTTTTGACTTGCTCCCTGTTTTTAAAAACAGTTGCATAAGTGACGACATATTGTAGTCCGTTTGAGAAATCTCAACAGGATAAGATGAAAGTGTGTTTCTTTGCGTTTTGTCCACATATGCATTAAAACCGCTGGATATAGCCAAAACAAGTGCTATCCCAATGATTCCAATTGAACCAGCAAAAGAAACTAGAAGAGTTCTCGCCTTTTTGGTTAAAAGGTTCTTGAAACTTAGTGATAGTGCTGTCCAGAAAGACATTTTGCTTTTGTTTTTGGCATTTTCTGCTGGTTTTTCTTGTTTCCTTAATTCTTCTTCCTTTTTCTTTTCTTCTTCTGTAAATGGTTTTGAATCACCCACAATTTGCCCGTCTTTTAGATTCACAATTCTTGTGGAATATTTTTCTGCAAGTTCAGGGTTGTGAGTTACCATAACGATAAGTTTTTCGTTTGATATTTCTTTCAAAAGTTCCATGATTTGCACACTTGTTTTGCTGTCTAGAGCCCCAGTTGGCTCGTCTGCCAAAATGATTTCTGGGTCATTGACAAGCGCTCTTGCAATGGCAACCCTTTGCATTTGACCACCAGAAAGTTGATTTGGCTTGTTTTTGAGTTTATCTTTAAGGCCAACCTTTTTGAGAACTTCGGTTGCTCTTTCTCTTCTTTCTTTTTTGGAAACACCAGAAAGAGTTAAGGCAAGTTCAACATTTTCCAGAACTGTTTGATGAGGAATTAGGTTGTAACTTTGAAAAACAAAGCCAACTGAGTGGTTTCGATAGTTATCCCAATCTTTATCTTTGTATTGCTTTGTGGATTTGCCCTCTATCACCAAATCTCCTGAGTTATAGCGGTCCAATCCTCCAACAATGTTTAAAAGAGTGGTTTTTCCACAACCACTTGGACCCAAAATAGAAACAAATTCCGCCTTTCTAAACTCAATGGAAATTCCTTTCAAAGCCTCTGTTTGCGTCTCCCCTGTTTTGTATGCCTTTTTAATATTTGATAACCTTAACATTTTTCTCCCCCAATTATATAAATAATTTATTATAAAATAGGCAAAAAAGTCAAGTAAATGCAATTGTTTTAAAATTACATATTGAAATATTTGTTTACTTGTGATATAATCTAAGTGTAACATTTAAGGGGTGATAAAAATGTTAAAAAACAGCGAAAACTCAAAACCAGTTAAGCAAAGAACAAAACAATATGATTTTATTGATGGCTTACACTTTTTGTATGTGTTTTCATATCTTCACCACGACGAACAATTTGATCTCGACGACAAAACAAAAGACATTTTGTCTGATGCAGCCATGCTCGCCAAAACAGAATATGACAACAAAGCCCTTGCATCTCTTGACACATCCAACACACAATCTGTGCTTGAGCTTGCGCTAGACGAAGAGCAACAATATAAAAGCAAAATAGACAAAATGACAAAAACTGAGTTGAAAGAACTAACAAAAACAAGTTATAACTTTGCAAAAAAGATTTTGCGAAAGATTGAATCTCCAGTGGATTTGCCTGCAAATCCAGCCTCAGAGGAAATAAGAGAAATAACTTGGCAATTGTTTTTTGCCGAATCCAAAAAAGAACAAGACGCCTTGTTTGATAGGCAAAGCAAATTGTTTGCAAAAGAAGATGAAATAAACAAGAAAAATGAAAGAATGCTGGATGGACAAATCAAATCTTGCGTTACTCTTTCAACAAGTTTGGCAAATGCTCAATACACATATAGCTATCCTGTTAAGTCAATTGTTGAAAAAATCAAAACTCGCATATCTGGTGACAAAACAACAACAGAAGAAAAAGGATTATAAAACATGCAAACAATATTCAAAATAACTGAAAAAGGTTTTGAAAGACAAAAAATGTGCGAACAAACATTTTTTGTTATTGATGCCAAAGAATTTTTGCAGGCCCTTTTTGAAAACTTGATGGAAGAAGACGTTAAAACTTTGGACTCGCATCTTGCAAATCTCATCAAAAGTGCAGCCGCACTTTTTAAGCAAGAATATGAGATTGCTTCAAACGAGCAAAACGACCTAGTTAATGTTTTTTCATCAATAAAACCAGCAAACATCGAAGATAGGCCAAGCCTTTTGGAGGCTCACAAACAAAGCAAATATTTGCAATCAATCACAAACTCACCGTTTCTCACAAAAGAGGAACAAAGAATTGTGTGTTTGGCGTTTTTTAATGACGGCAATGCAAAGAGTAAAATAGATGAAATTAGCATTGCAAAAGAACTTAAAACTCTTGAAAAAAGCAGCTTACTTTTTAAAAAGAACGTCAAACAGTTTATGTTGCGCAACGCAGCAAATAACAAAGAAATCAACACAGAACTAAACAAACCATTTCCAAAAGAAGAGTTGCCTGTTTTTGATGCTTTACTTGAGGATTTGCTTCATAGCCTATCTGTTAGATCGGCAACGCAAAATGCATATAAGTTATGCCAAAACCTCATTCCAATTCAAACAACAAAAAGGAATAGACTGGTGAGTTTTTTTACCCCAAAAACAACAAAAAGTTCCACAATGGATAACAAATAGAAAAAGACATAATTATAGGAGAAAAATCATGGAAAACTTAAGAATCATTTCATCAGGAGTTAAATATGAATTCGACACAGCAAGCTTAACTCTTAGAGCCGACATGTTTCAAACACCTGTTGGATATGCAAAAGCCCACATAGACAAATGGCAAAAATGTGTTGCAATAGACACCGCAGTTTTGCCTGAGTGCCGCAACCAAGGAATTGCAAGTTCACTTTTGGAAACCCTTCTTGAAAAGGTTTTTGTTGATGGCGAAATGGACGAAGCATGCCAAAGAATTGGCACAGGAATTGAAACAAACAGAGTTGTTTTGTCTATTGGACTATCAAACATTCCAAGCAGAAAAATCGCAACAAAAATGGGCTTTAAAGAAATGGAACCTGATTCACATGATTCAATGGAATATTCTCTAACAAAAGAAGACTACTTAAATAACAGAAAAAAATCACAATCAAAAAGTCCAAAAACTTTGGGAGATTAACAAAAACTCTATCAAAAATGATAGAGTTTTTAATTTTCTTTTGTTTCAAAATCTGGAATATACTCTTCTGTTGCACTTTCTAGTTCTTGCACAAAGCCATTTATAAAGCCTAATTTAATTAGGTGGTTTTTCACTCTTTTATATTCAAGTGGTTTTAGCTTTCTGTTGATTTCCTCAAAATCACAAGCTTTTCCGTGAGGTGTGTATTGGCTCATTAAACTTATGTATGTTTTTTCACCCAAAATGTTTTTTATTTCATCCAAAACTTTGATGCTGTCGTCTGTGTGATTTGGAAGAATTAGATGACGAACTATAATCCCCTTTTTCATAAGTCCATTTTCAACAATATCTTCCGGGCAATTTTCTCTCATAATACGCAAACACTTTTTAATGTTTTCCAAATATTTTGGAGCACTTGAATATTTTTCCGCCAAAGCATTGTCATAATATTTGAAATCAGTTAAATAGACATCAACATAGTTTTTTAGTTTCTTTAGCATTTCTGGGCTATCATATCCACCAGTGTTATAAACAATTGGAATTTTTGGCCTATAAATTTTTAGGGCATTAATTATGTTTTGTGCGTAGTGTGTTGGAGTAACCAAATTTATGTTTAGTGCCCCATTTTGCTCCAAATCCCTAAAAATCATTGCAAGTTCAGCATCAATGCACGATTTTCCAACATCAAAATGGCTTATTTCATAATTTTGGCAATACACACATTTTAGGTTGCAGTGAGAAAAAAATATTGCCCCACTTCCAGCATCTTTTTCTCCACCAGAAATAACTGGCTCTTCCCAATGATGAAACATAACCTTTGAAATTTGGCAAAAATTTTTTGCCCCACAAAAGCCAACACTTTCTTTCCTATTCACTTTACAATGCCTTGGGCATTGTTTACAAAAACTTTCCATAAAAATATAATAGCACATTAAAAAAATTTTTGCAAGTTTTTTAAAAATTAAAAAAACACCCATGTAAGTGCATAAATTTTCACACTTTGTTGGGTGTTTTTTGTTATTTTGTGACAATTCTTGCGTCAACTGTTAAAAATTTTCCGTCTTCACTAATCATAAATGGGTTGATGTCTAATTCTTTCACACACTTAAAATCAGACACAAATTGACTGAGTTTTAGGAGGCTGTTTTTAACAACTTCAGTGTCAACAGCCTTTTTGCCTCTAATGTTACCCATAATGCTTTTTGCCTTGGTTGAGTTTATGAGAGCATCAGCATCACGCATATTTAGTGGGCAAGGCCTAAAGCAAACTTCTTTTAAGGCTTCAACAAAAATTCCGCCAATACCAAACATGATTTGGTGACCATAATTTCCGTTTTCAGCGATTCCAGCAACAAGTTCTCTTCCACTGCCTTTAATATGCTGCATCACAATAATTCCGTCAACAGAGTTCCAAACTCCTGCTTCTTTACATTTTGTTTCCAAAGATGTGAATGCTTTTTTAAGTTCTTCTAAGTTCTTTATTCCAACAATAACTCCACCAAAATCTGTTTTGTGGCTGATTGTTTTTGATGACATTTTTAGAACAAGAGGATATCCAATTTTCTTTGCAATCTTTTCAGCTTGTGCAATGTTTAGTGCTGAACCCCATTGTGGCTCCAAAAGACCATAACTTTTTAGTGCTTCCAAACTTTCTTTTGTTGTGAGAAGTGTTCTTGCCTCTTTCTTTGCCTTTGCAAAAATCTTGTCAACAGCATCTTTCTTCACATCAAACACTGGGGTTTTTGCCTTTATGTCCGCCAAGGATTGTTTACGTTTCACAAGAAGAGATAGCCCTCTAATTGCGTCACTCACATCATCAAACATTGGAACCCCTGGGTTCTTGATTTCCTTTTTAACTTTTTCAAAGAAATCTGGCGTTGTCATATATGACACAACAATTGGTTTTTGTGGATATTTTTTCTTTAATTCTTCAAGGTTTCTTTGAATGTCCATGTCATGCCTGCCAGTGATATATAAATAGATAACCAAAAGCATGTCTATTTCATCACTTTTCAAAACTTCGTTTGCAACGTTTATATAATCTTCCATTGGGCAACTTGCAACCAAATCAACAGGGTTTTTTCTGCTTGCCTGTGGCATTGTGATTTTCTTTAACTTTTCTTGCAATTCATCACTAAATGTTGGAACTTCCAATCCATAATCTGATGCACTGTCTGTTGCAAGAATTCCAGGACCGCCAGCGTTTGTGAGAATTCCAAGCCTCTTCCCTTTTGGAAGCCCACATTTTTCCAAAACTTGAGCATCGTTGAACATTTCTCTTAAAGAATATTCTCTAACAATTCCGCAACTTTCCAAAAGCCCATTTGCAGCACTATCAGAACCAGCAAGTGAGCCTGTGTGAGAAGCTGCTGCTTTTGCCCCTTGTGCACTTCTTCCCGACTTTATTGCCAAAATTGGTTTCTTCCTTGCAACTCTTGTTGCAACTTTTCTGAATTTTGCTGGGTTTTGGATGCTTTCAAGATATAACATAATTTCATCGATGTTGTCATCACTTTCCCATTGTTCCAAAACATCTAGGGCGTCAACATCTGTTTGGTTTCCAAGTGACACCATTTGCCCGAAACCAACTCTTTTTGCTTCACTTATGTTAAAAACACCACCAGCAAGAGCACCTGATTGAGTTGCAAAACCAATGTTTCCAACCATTGGAACTGTTGGCGCAAAACAACCATCAAAGTTGAGTTTTCCATCAGCATTGAAAACTCCTAAGCAGTTTGGACCAACAATTGTCATGTTGTATTTTTCAATTTTGTCTTGAAGTTCTTTTTCAAGTTCAAGCCCCTCACCACCAATTTCCTTAAAACCGCTTGAAACAATGATGATGTTGTCAACCTGAGCCAAATGGCACTCGTCCAAAACACCTCCAACAAACTTTGCTGGAACGGCAATGATTGCAAGGTCAATTCCTCCCAAAACATCTGTGATTTTTGCGTAACATTTGATATTGTTAATGCTTGTGTATTTTGGGTTAATTGGGTATATTTTTCCATTATACTTAAACTCAAGCATTCTTTTTAGGAGTTCGTTTCCAACACTTCCTTCCTTTTCGCTTGCGCCAATTATGGCAACGCTTTCTGGATACATAATTTTATCTAATCTTCTCATTTTGCACCTACTTTTTCTTTTAACTACTTAATTATAACTTATTATTTTTTATAAGTAAAACAAAAATGAACACAAAAAAATAAAAGTAGCGTTTTGCTACTCTTATTATTAAGAAAGTTTTCCTTGCATTTTGTCTGCTTCATCAAACTCAAGTGCCATTCCATACAATTCAGAAACATTTGCACAAATGTTGTAAACATACTTAACTGCTGTGTTATCATCAGAATATGTTTTGATGTAAATCTTGTATGTGCTAACTTCATTTGAACTGTCAACAAAAATGTCTAATTTTGTGAAAGCAATTTCTTTACCATCGATTGCTTTGTAAACAGAACCATCTGGGTTCTTTAGAGTTTGACCATCTGTGTAAACAAATTCAATCAAATATCCATCTGTTTGTTTGTGAAGAGATGAAATGCTTGATGTTTTTCCGTAAACAATTTCTTGTTTGAAATCACCAAGTCCCAAGAAAAGTTGTTGCATGTATGTGAAATATCCAAGGTTGTTAAACTTGTTTAACACAAGGTTATAATCATTTTTAATTGTTTCATCTGTTGATATTTTTTCTTTTTGAAGTCTATAGATATATTCTTTTGAATCAACATATTTTGAAACAGTTATTTCTGTTGGATTTGAAACAGCGGCACTGTCAACAGCCATGCTGGAAATTGATGGTGAAAGTTTTTTAGACACAAAGGAAAGCACAATAACCACAATTAAAACTGCTGTGATTAGTGCTAGCAATGTGTAACTGATAATCTTTTTAGCGTTCATAATTATTTGCTCCTAAATATCCTTTGGATTTTTGTTTATTATAATAGATTTTTCGCAATTAGTCAAGTGCTTAAGTTTAGTTTTCACCTTGTTTGTTGTCATCGTCACTTTCTGTTTTCACGCCTTCTTCACTTTTCTTTTCTTGCTTCTTTTCTTCTTTCTTGTTTTTTTCCTGTTCTTTTGGCTCTTCAACTGGCTCATCTTGATTTGTGTTATAAAAAGCATCTAAAGCCGTTTTTCTAATTTTTTCAATTTTTTCTTCCTCTTCTTTGGCTTTATCTTTTGGCTCTTCTTTTGCTTTTTTGGCTTCACTATCTTCTTTTTCGTGATCCTTTTGACGCTTGTTGATGAACTCTATAACTTCTTCATAACTCTTGCCGTCCAAAATCATGTCAACTTCTTGAGAATAGATTGTTTCTTTTTCAAGAAGAACTTTAACCATAACTTCCATTTCGGCTTTGTGTTTGTT
>JAEETG010000027.1 GCA_016290255.1 Clostridia bacterium | reverse complement strand
TATTTCAATTAAGCCATATCCTTTTTCTCCGTCATAAGCCCTATCTTCTTGGCTTAAACTAACAGCAAAATTTTCTTTCCTATTTTCTTTAAAAGCGTTTGGATGCAAATGGAAGCACACATAGTCCCAAGAATAATCACTGCTGTTTTGAATAATAACAGTTTCATTTGCCGATATTAGTTTGTTTTCTGCATCTAATGTTGCAACAATATCATATGAGTTAAGATTTTTGCTCACTTCCTCTAAATCATCTATTTTTGAACAACCAACAAACAAAATTGGCAAAACAAACAAAATTGATAACAAAAGCTTTTTCATAAAATCCCCCATTTCTAGTATTTATATGTTTTAGGGGTTTTGTTATATGACTTTTGCACTAATTTTAAAAAAATAATCCCAAACTATTGTCTTAATTGTAATTTTTTGGTATTATTGATGCAAAAGAGGTGTTTTATGTCTTTTTGTAAATTTTCTAGTGAAATAAGTTCAATGAACATAACTGTTGTTGACAACACTTTCATTGAAGACTATTTGCCATATGCAAGTGGAGAACAAGTTCGCATATATTTGTGGGGGCTTTATCTTTGTTCTAACCCAGGGCTAAAATCAAGCCTTGCCAGCATCAATAGTTTTGCAGAAAGCCTTGGAATCACCACAGACGATGTGTTAAACGCTTTCAAGTTTTGGCAAGAACAAGGGCTTGTTCAAATTTTGGACACCAACCCTATTGAAATTCAATATATGCCAGTGAAAAATGCTGTTTCAAAGAAAAAGTTTAAGGCAGACAAATATGAAGAGTTTAATCTTTCTGTTCAAAACACAATTAGTGGAAGAATGCTAACTCCAAACGAATTTAGTGAATATTACACCCTTATTGAAACATATCATATGGCTCCAGAAGCTCTTTTAATGATAATTAAGTATTGCACCGATTTGAAAGGCAAAAATGTTGGTTACAGTTATGTTTTGGCAGTTGCAAAAAACTGGGCAAATGAAGGAATTTTAAACTTTTCACAAGTTGAAGAAAAACTTCAAGAGCTGAGTGAAACAGAAATCAAAGTGAAAGAAATCTTCAAAGCACTAAAGCTTTCAAGAAAACCAAGTTTGGAAGAAAAACAAAAATATCTCAAATGGATTAGGAATCTTGACTTTTGTGATGAGGTTATATTGTATGTTGCCAAATGTGTGACAAAAGGTGGTTTTGAAAAACTAGACCAAAAACTCACAAAATATTATGAACTGCATTTGATGTCTATTAAAGAAATTGAAGAATATGAAACACACAAAACAAGTTTGTTTGGCCTTGCAAAAGAAATTGACAAACTCATTGGTGTTTATTATGAAAATGTGGAAAATGTTGTGGAAAGTTACATTAACCCATGGCTCATGCGTGGCTATGACGAAAGTGCATTGAAACTGCTAGCCAACTACTGCTTTAAGAACAATGTCCGCTCTCTTCAAGGAATGGATTCTGTTGTTCAAAAATATTATAAAAACGGACTAACAACAAAAGAAAGCATTTTGCAACACCTTGAAAAGGCGAAACTTCAAGATGAAAAAATCAAAAAGATTTTGGAATCAGCTTCACTTTTCCGAAATGTTACAAGTTGGGACCGCGATTTCTACCGCACTTGGACATATTCTTGGAACATGCCACAAGAAGTTATTGAATATGCTGCAACACTTTCTGCGGACAAATCACAACCAATGCAATATCTAAACAAAATTTTGGCAAATTGGTTTGAGCAAAAAATTAACACCCTAGACAGTGCAAAACTTGTTGGAGAACTATATAAAACTGGCGCTGGCGTTGACGGAAAGAAAGATAAAACAATTATTCACGACAGGAAATATTCTGAAGAAGAAATCAAATCACTCATAAACGACATTGATGAAATCGAGATTTAAGGAGACCTAAATGAACAAAAAACAAATAATTGATGAGGCGCTTAAGGTCATTCAAGACAGAAAAACACAAAATGAAATCATAAGCGAACAAAACTACAAAGAGGCAAGAGAAAAAAGCAAAGCATTTAAAAAGGCTGACCTTCTTTTTAAGGAAAAGACCATTGAATATGCAAAAACCAGCAACGAAAACATTAAAAATGAACTAGAAAACCTTAAAAAAGAACGCCTGTTTGAACTAAAAAAAGTTGGATTTAGCGAAAAAGACCTAAACCCAAATTATTCTTGCAAACTTTGCAATGACTCTGGTTATGTTAACGGCAAAAAATGTGTGTGCCTAAAAAAAGAAATACAAAAACTACTCATCAAAAACAGTGGAATAACCTCTGCTATTGTTCACAATTTTTCGCAAAGTGACCCAAAAATTTTGGAAAATAATGAAATGCTTTCCAAAGCACACAACTTGGCAAAAAAATATACTGAAAAATTTCCAAATATAAAAACCAAAAACCTTGTGTTTATGGGAGAAGTTGGAACTGGAAAAACATTTCTTTTGGAATGTATTGCTCAAGAACTTTTGAAAAAAGAATTCTATGTTGTTTATGTGACCGCTTTCAACCTTTCAAACACTTTGTTAAAGTCACTTGCCGTTTCCCCTTTTGAAAGTGAAACAATTTTATCTCCCCTTCTTGAATGTGACCTTTTAATCATTGATGACCTTGGAACAGAACCAATGTTTCGAAACCTATCGGCAACCAACCTATTCACAATCTTAAATGAACGCGAAATCAATGGCCTTTCAACCCTCATTTCAACAAACCTTGATTTTGATGCCATTGAAAACCGTTATGGAAACAGGCTTTTTAGCAGAATATTCAACAAAAGAACAACAAAGGTGATTGGTTTCACTGGAAGTGATTTGAGAATAAAATAAAAGAACGCATTTTGCGTTCTTTTTTTAGTCGTCTAGTTTGAAAACAGACATAATTTCAGATAAGCTTTCTTTTGGGGTTAGTGCTTCTTCCAAGTTAAAGCCTTGTTTTTCTTCTTTTGGTTGTTCTTTTGGCGGAATTGACAAAACTTCTTTTCCAACTCCCATTGATTTTGGAATGAATGTTTGTTTTCCGTTCAAGAACTTTTCTGCCTCACTTTCGGTTTGACTGATTGTTAACTCTTCTTCAAAAACATGAGCTGAAAAATCATCTTGTTTCTTTGTGACAGATCTTGCAACATACTTTTTGATTTGCTTGTTTGAGCCGTTGGAACCAGTCATTTTGCTGAGAACACTTCTTGCATAACTCTTGTCGTTGATTGGAGAAGATAGTGAATCATCAACAACAATTTTTAGTGCATGCCTAAAGTCACTTGAAAAACTAACAAGTTCATCTAATGAAAAGCAGTTTGCATTCCTCTGTCTTAGCCCCTCAAACAAATCTTCCCACTTTTTATATAAAAGTTTTAATCTTTGGGTTTCCAACTCTTTTAGGTTTTGTGTTGATTCAATGATGTTTTGGGCTTTTTCTTGCCTGTTCATGTAGTCAATCAAAATCTCCTGAAGGCCATCTAGTTTTGCTTGCAAACTCTCAATTTTTTGAGCATCGTCTTTTCTTTGTTGCTCCATTGTTGCAATTTGTTTTTTATACACAATTTCTTGAGATTTTAACTTATCATAATCAATTTTTAACTTGTTATACTGCCCCTGATTGTTAAAATAGTTGTCCACTAGCTTATCCTCTTTTTTTGTTTTTTGTTTTGCAATATTATTTGTGTGATGATGATGGTGGCCCCAGCAACAGCAAGCAAAATGCTTAGAAGCAAGCTTACCCTAACCGAACCAATGAAAAGTGCTTCATGAGGGTCTCTAAAACTTTCTAAAACAGACCTCAAAACGCCATATAGAACAAAGTATGTTCCCATAATAACGCCTTTTAGCCCAATTTTTCTAATCATCAAAACAAGAACTAAACATATCAAAAAGCTGAAGAAACTTTCATATAAGTTTGTTGCCAAATGCCATGTTCCATCAATGTTTAGTGAAAATGGGAAATGCATAAGGTTTGGGTTTGTTGTTTCAATTCCGTAGCAGCAACCACCAAGGCAGCAGCCAATTCTTCCAAAAGCTTGCCCTAAGGCAAGGCTCGGAACAATTGCATCTGCGACTTTTAAAAAGTTAACTTTACGAACAATGCAGAATAGAACAACGCCAACAGCTCCGCCAATTATGGAACCATAAACGGCAAGCCCGCCTTTCCATATGGCAAAGGCGTCCCACCCCCAAGGTCCACCGTTGAAAATGAGATAATATAGCCTTGCACCAATGATTGCTGGAGGCAAAATCCAAAGCAAAAGTTCAAAGATATAGTCTGTTTTAAGGTCACGAAATTTGAACACAAAGAAAGCCAAAAGAACGGCAAAAACTATGCCAAGAGCAATCATAATTCCATACCAATGAACTTCCACCCCAAAAATGGTGAAGGCAACAATGCTCATGCGTTTCCCCCTTCATAGAATATACAATTTATTATAAGATTTGGCTTAAAAAAAGTCAATCAAAAACATAACAAAAAAATAGGCATTATGCCTATTTTTTATTATAATTAATGAGTCATTTCTTCAGTTTTTGCTTCTTTCTTTGATTCTTTTTTACCGAACAATCCCTTAACTTTTGATCTCCTAGCTTCTCTCTCAGCTTTTGCTTTGGCAGCTTCTGCTTCTCTTCTTGCTGTTTCAGCTTCACGAAGTCTAGCATCAACCACTGCGTTAGCTCTCAAAATTCCAAGAACCTTTGCACATCCTTTTTCACAACTTCTTGCTTTTCCATCTTCGTCAACATAATCTTTTAGGTTAACAACTTGGAATTGGTTTTTAACTGTTGGGTCTGTTACATGAGTTTCCATTGTTGCTTCAACAATGTTTGGATTGTTTGCAATGTGAGCCAATTGTTGTTCATAAACTTTGTATGAACCAAGTGATGTAGCTTCAACATCTGTGAATTCAACAACTGTTTCTTTACCATCTGCTGTTTTGATTGTAATCTTTTGAATTTCAATTGGGTAACGGTATTTTCCGTCGTTTCCGCCAATAACTCCTCTTGCAGCTTCTTCGCATGGTCTCATTGTTGTCATAGCTTTAACATCATCTTCTGGTTTGAATTTTCTGCTGTTAACTTCAAATCTCTTTTCCATGTCGAATGTTTTGCCTTCAAACTCTTTATATGTTGCAGCTTTTTCAACCCAAGCCATTTCTTTGTCGGTTAGTTTTTCACCTTTTTCAAACTTTTTAACAAAGTCAACTTTCTTTGCTGTTTTTCCTGCTTTTGCGTCTTTTGCTGCTTTTGCATTTGCAGCTTTTGCTGCTGCTTGCAACAATTTAACTTCATCTTCTGTTAGAGGACCAGACATCCATTTTTCAACAAAGTTTGGATCCATGTCATCTGTGAAAGCAATTCCACGCTTTGTTGCTTCTGCAGTCATTTTTGCTGTTTCAGCGTTTATAAGAGCATCATCGTTGATACGTTCTCTCATGCTAGAAAGCATGTTCTTTGTTTCACTTGTGCTCATTTCTTTGCTGAATTTTCCTTTTTCGTTACGGCTTGCACTTGCACCCTTAACTCTTTTTGGTTTTGACCAAGCCACAGCTCCAATTAAACCAACGCCACAACCGATTGCAGCTCCACCCAAAAGAACTGCAGTTCCACCAAGAGCAACTCCTGTTGCTCCAGCAGTTGTTACTGCAAGTCCAATTGCGAAAGGAAACATTACTGTTGTAATAGCGGCAGCAATACCCAATCCAATTAGAAGTCTTCTTCTTCCTTTACTTGTTTTAGATGTGTTAGCCACTCTACTTTCCCTTGTAATTGTGTCTTCGTATGTTTTTTCAACTTTTCTTTTACCATCTTTTGGTTGATTTCTAAATCTATCAAATAATGCCATATTAATAACACTCCTTTTTCTTGATACATTGGTATTATAACACACTTTATTTCAAATTGCAATACCTAATTTTAATTTTTTTTAATTATTTTTTGCCCGCCATTGTTATTTCATATATAATATCAGAAAAGTATCTTGGTTTTAAAACTCCAATCTCCATGGATTTTGTTTTGTTTGTGACAAAATTATTGCCAGTTTTCAAAACGTCTTCCTCTTTATAGAACCTAAGTTCTCCCAAACTTATGGTGTTTTCGCCGTCTTTTTGTGTTGGCGTGAAGTCAATTTCGGAAATAAGTTTTAATTCTTTATTATATTTTGTCATGCTAGACACTTTTTTATCAACAGAAGAAACCCCAAATTTCCACTCACAAGCACTCATTCTCTCAAAAAATGTTTTCGAATTCACCATAAAACCGTTAAACCTTGAAACAACCGATGCGTGAATATTATAGTTGTTTGGAGGGAAAACGGCAACATCGAGCTGACTAAATGGGGATTTTTTGGCGTTAAACACTGAATGCCAGTCTAGTTCGCTATATTCAACTGGATGGAAAAGCCCAATTTGGCACTCACCCTCATTTTTGCCAACTGAAGCAAGATTTGAAATTTTGCCGTCATCAATCTTGAAAACTGAAACAAGATTGCCATCACAATATCTTCCCCACAGAAGTTTGGTTGCAAGAAATGCCATGAGTTTGTTTTCCATAAGTTTTTCCCAGTTTTCTTTCTTATATAGCCTTCCACTGTGATAGAAGCCCTTAAGCCTTTTGATTTGCCTTTCAAGTTCTCTTTCAAGTTTTTTCTTTTCAAGCATAACGCTTTTTGGAGGATTTTCTTCCCCACTTACTGAAACGGTGAAATCTGGTTCAATTGTCAAAGTGCAGCCATCTATTTCTATTTTTCCGTCCAAAAGATCAAAATCTGCAATCATTTTGTCTCGCAAAAGCTCAATTGTGTCTAGATCATAGATTTCGCTTTCAATCATACCCTGCAAAAGTGCATCAAGAACGATTTTGTCTTCTTTTTGCTTTTTGTCTAATTTTAAAAACAATTCTAGTACTACGTCTTTTTGGATTTTTAT
>JAEETG010000026.1 GCA_016290255.1 Clostridia bacterium | reverse complement strand
TAATGAGGTTGGTTTTCAAAAATATAAGGGAAAAGTTTTGCTTATTGTGAACACTGCAACAAAATGTGGGTTCACTCCGCAATTTGATGGGCTTGAAATACTGTATGAAAAATATAAAGACAAGGGGTTTGAAGTTTTGGGATTTCCTTGCAACCAATTTTTTCACCAAGCACCAGGAAACGAGGCGGAAATAAAAGAGTTTTGTTCACTTAGATATAATGTTAAATTCACTCAATTTTCAAAAATTGATGTTAACGGGAAAAACCAGCATCCACTTTATGCCTTTTTGAAAGAGCAGTGCGGAAATGGCAAGAATATAAAGTGGAATTTTGTTAAGTTTTTGGTTGATAAAAATGGAAATGTTTTGAAAAGATTTGCTCCAACAGATAAACCTGAAAGTTTGGAAGAAGACATTGAAAGCATTTTAAACTAAAAAAAAAGAACTCTAAAACAGAGTTCTTTTTTCTTATTTTCCTTGTTTTGCTTCATAAATTGCACGCATTTTTTCAAAGTGTTCACAACTTGGAAGTTCTTTGAACACTTCTTGAATAATGTCGGCAGCTTCATCCATAAGTTCTTTTGTGTGTGTTGCAGTGTAACTTGTTCTAATGATTGCTTCACCAACTGGAACAGATGGGGAAATGCAAGGGTTAACATAAACACCTTTGTTAAAGAGTTCCTTGCAGGCATAGAATGTTCTCCAGTCGTCATATGTGTTGATTGGAATGATTGGAGCATCACTTTGTCTGATTGGAATATCTCTCTTTTTGAGTGCTTCACGCATATAATCAGAAATTTCTAAAAGTTTTTTAGGTCTTTCTGGTTCCTTTTTCAAAACTCTTAGGGCAGCAAGGGCTGCAGCAACACTTGCAGGTGGAATTGATGCAGCAAAAATGAATGGGCGAGAGTTGTGCCTTACGTAGTCACAAACTTCACGAGTGCAGGCCATAAATCCACCAAGGGAAGCAAGTGATTTTGAAAATGTTCCCATAATGATATCAACCTCATCGTCTAGGTTAAAGTGAGAAGCAGTTCCTTTTCCGCCTTCACCAAAAACACCAAATCCGTGAGCATCATCAATCATAAGGCGAGCACCATATTTTTTCTTTAGTGCAACAATCTCAGGAAGTTTGCAAAGTTCTCCTCCCATTGAGAAAACTCCATCGGTTACAATCAAAATTCCCTTGTCTTTGTCGATTGATTGAAGTTGTCTTTCAAGGTCTTGCATGTCGTTGTGCTCATATCTAAGCATTTTTGCATAACTTAGCCTACATCCGTCATATATGCTGGCGTGGTTTTCTTTGTCACAAACAATAACATCGTTTCTTCCCGCAATAGCACTAATAATTCCTAGGTTAGACATAAAACCTGTTGAAAAGGTTACAACATCTTCTTTACCCAAAAATTTTGCAAGTTCTGCTTCAAGTTCCATGTGTAGGTCTAGAGTTCCGTTCAAAAACCTAGAGCCTGAGCAACCAGTTCCATATTTTTCCAAAGCTTCCATGCTGGCTTTTTTAACTTCTGGGTGGCTTGTTAGTCCCAAATAGTTGTTTGAACCAATCATAATCACTCTGTGGTTTTCCATGTTAACAACAATGTCTTGACCACTGTTGAGGTAGTGGAAATATGGGTATAGTCCCATTTTCTTTGCGTTTTTGGCTGTGTCGTATTTTGCACACTTTTCAAATAAATCCATAATTATCGTTCTCCGTTTAAACAAATGTTAAGCGTATTATATCATAAGACGTTGTGTTTGACTAGCAAAATTGAGAATATTTGCAAAAATTTTTAGACAATTTGCACAAAATACTTGTGTTTTTGTGTTTCATGTTGTAATATGGATTAAAGAGGTATGTATGATAGAACTAAAAAATGTGTCGCTAAGTTACAACAAAGTTTATTTTGCGCTATATGACATCAATCTCACCGCAAAACGTGGTGAGGTTATTGTTGTTTCTGGGCTTGGTGGAAGCGGCAAAAGTGCACTTCTCAGGGTAATTGCTGGGCTTGATAAAATATCAAAAGGGGAAGTGTTAATAGACGGAACAAAGGTTGAAGATGTGGATTTCATCTCAGCTGTTTCTGTTGGATATCTATCTCAAAAACCAGTGTTTTTTGAAAGCAAAACTGTTTTTCAAAACCTTGCGTGGGCACTCAAGATAAGAAAGGTGGACAAAAGCCAGTGGGAAGAAAAAGTTGATGAAGTTTTACAAGAGTTCAATTTGATGGACATCAAGAAGAAAAAAATAAACAAGCTAACAAAAGTTGAGAAAAAGCTTGTTCAAATTGCAAGGCTTATGTTAAGGCCACTTGATATTCTTCTTTGTGATGACCTAAATTTATACAAAGAAGATGAAAATTTTGAAGTTTTGTCAAAGGCATACAAAAAACTTATAGCAAAAGATAAAAAACATAAATTAACAATTTTTATTTCAAACAATGAAGGGCTCTTTAAAGATTTGGTGACAAGAGAAATAAAATTGGAATCTGGAAGCATTCAAAGTGATAGGGGAGTTTAAGAAAAGTGAACAAAGAAAAAGGTGATGTTTTGTCAAATATCATAAGTGGATTGCCACTTTCGAGAATTGAATACATTAAAGATGAATATTTTGCAAACACAAAGTTAAAAGAACTTCTAAAAAATGAAGAAATTGTGAAAACAATTGATGATTTTTTGAAAAATGACCTAAATGTTTTGAAAACAAGCAAGCAAACATTTATGCACAGAAACACTCTTTTATATCGAATTGGGAAAGTGAAGAAAATGGTTGGTCTTGATATAAGGCACTTTGATGATGCACTCACCATGAAAATAATTTTAGAGTTAGATAAAATTGAAAAAAAATCAATATAAATTTATTCATCAATTTTGTGAAGGCTATTTATGTAAGAGGGGATTGTTTCCGCTCTTTTTGTTTCTTTTTGCTGTGGTTTCAAAAGTGGCAAAATGCTTGACACAATTTCAACCAGAGATTGCAAGTTGATTGTGTTGTTGGGTGAATTGAAATCATTGTTTTCTTCGGTTTTTTGTGGCTTAATATCATAGTTTGGAAGACTAAAAAAAGATGAATCAAAATCGTTTATTTGTTGTTTTGATTGTGTGGCGTTTTGACTGTTTTCGCTGCTATTATTGAAAAGTTTTTGAAGAAGCATTAATAAGTTTTGTATGTCCATTGTTTTCACTCCATTATCAAAATATTATATGAAAACATATAATGAAATAGTGAAAGGAGAAAAATTATTTATGAACATAAAAGACTATTCAAAAACCAAAATAAATAAAAAAGAAAAGGTTGATGAAAAAGAGTTAAAAAGTGTTAATGACAACTATTCATATTTAGTTGAAGAATTTATGAAACGCTATGGAAAAATGAATGAAGAACAAATGATGGAGGAAATGTTTCATCTTGTTGAACAAAAGAAAAAAGATGGAACTTTTAGCCTTGATGAATTAAAAGAAATTGCCAAAAAGGTTGGGCCATTTTTAGATTTTGAACAGCAAAAACGTATGGCTGAGTTATTAGAGAAATTAAAATAAAATGCAAAAAATAGACAAAAACTTATTGTTTTGCATTAGCGCCTTATCAAAAAGCGAAACAAAAGTTGAATGTATTGTTTTTTTGAAACAAGGCGTTTGTTCAAAACTGATGCTCAAAAGAATTGTTGGCGAGGATAGCATCATTGCATTTTATCCTTTTTTAAATGCGTGTTCAATTCAAATTGAAAAAAAATTTTTGCCAAAACTTGCTGGACTAAATTTTGTTGAATATGTTTCAAGCATACAAAAAGCAAGCATACTTTTAAATAATTCCAGAAAAATACTAAAAATTGATGAAATACACAAAAGGGGAATAACAGGAAAAGGTGTGACGGTTGCAATCATAGACACAGGTTGTCATCCACACTTAGATTTTTGTTTGGGTCATAACAGAATAAAAGCATTTTATGACTTTATGAACGAAAATCAAAATCCATATGATGACAACGGCCATGGAACTTTTGTTTGTGGTGTTGTTGGGGGAAATGGACTTACATACAACGGAAAATATCGTGGAGTTGCGCCAAATGCCGAATTGGTTGTCATAAAAGCTTTAGACAAAAATGGAGAAACAACAGCAAACATAATTCTAAGTGCAATGCAATGGATTTTAGATAGCAAGGATAAATTAAACATACAAGTTGTTTGCATGAGCTTTGGAAGTCAGCCAATTGAAAACAGCGACCCGCTTGCAGAAGGCGCAAAAGTTTTGTGGGAAAATGGAATTTGCGTTGTGTGTGCTGGAGGAAATGACGGCCCTGGTGAGGGGAGCATAAAAAGCCCTGGTTCTTGCCCCAATGTGATAACTGTTGGCAGTGTTGACAAAATTGATGAAGAAAAAAACCTAAAAGTTGCTCCATTTAGTTCTCGTGGACCTGCTTTTGACTACATAAAGCCAGACATCATGGCGCCAGGGGTTGACATTATTTCCACAAGCACTAGTGACGCCTTTTACTCATCTATGTCTGGAACAAGCGTTTCAACGCCATTTGTTGCAGGGATTTGTGCGTTAATGCTTCAAAATGATGAAACACTTTCTCCAAACGAAATAAAAGAAATTCTAATGAAAAACGCAAGTAAATTTGAAAACAACCCAAACGCTTCTGGGAGCGGTTTTCTAAATTTGGAGAATATCTTTTTTTAATTCAAAATAAAAGGTGTAAAAAAGACATTTTACACTTTTTTCTTTTAAAATTTTTAACTTTTTTTGGGTTACAATATAGCTTGAAGGGGGAAGAAAATGCAAATTATAGCAAAAAAGAATAATGACACTTTGATTTTGGAACTAGATGGGGAACTAGATCAACACACGGCAAGTTACACAAAAGAAGTTATGGACAAACACCTTTTTGAGAACTCATCAAAACAAGTGATTTTAGATTTACAAAAATTAGATTTTATGGACTCAACTGGGATTGGTGTTTTGATTGGAAGATATAAAAAGATGAAAGAAAAAAATATTCCAATTTTCATCTTAAACCCATCAAGTCATATAGATAGAATATTGAACATGACGGCAATATATAAAATAATGCCAAAATTAAATTAGGAGTATAAAAATATGAATTATATAAATGAGATGACCATAAGGTTTAAATCACTTTCTGTGAATGAAGGATTTGCAAGAAGTGCGGTGTCTGCTTTTTGTGTTGGAATCAATCCAAGCCTTGATGACATAATAGACATAAAAACAGCGGTGAGCGAAGCTGTCACAAACTGTGTTGTTCACGCATACCCAAACAAAATTGGCGAAATTGAAATATGGGTTGGGCTCACAAAAGATGCTGTGTTTTTGTCCATAAAAGATTGGGGAGTTGGCATTGATGACCTAAAAATTGCAAGAGAGCCTTTTTTCACCACAAAACCAGATGAGGATAGGGCTGGCATGGGCTTTACTGTTATGGAAAGTTTTATGGACGGACTTGAGGTGTTACATAATCCTGAGGGCGGAATTGAGGTTAAGATGAAAAAGAAAATTTTTAAAAAAAGTATGGAGCAGTGTAAAATAAATGATTGATGACAACTTGGCACTTTTAATGATGGCACAAAAAGGTGATGAGGACGCAAAAAACGAACTCATAAATCAAAATTATCCACTGATTAAAAGTGTTATCAAACGCTATGTGAATAAAGGTGTTGAATATGATGATTTGTTTCAACTTGGTTGTGTTGGCTTTGTGAAAGCAATCAACAACTTTAACTCAAATTTTGGTGTTAAGTTTTCAACCTATGCCGTTCCAATGATAGCGGGAGAAGTGAAAAGATTTTTGCGAGATGACGGAAGCGTAAAGGTTAGCAGAGCCCTCAAATCACTTTCAATTCAAATCAAAAAATATGTTGATGAAATGGAACAAAAAGGGTTAAAGCCCAGCATAAAAGAATTGGCGCAAAAATTTTGTGTTGAAGAACAAGAAATTGTGTTTGCAATGGATTCAGCTCTTTATCCTGTTAGCCTTTTTTCTCAAACAGATTCAGAAGACGCTCAATCATGTTTGGCTGATTGCATTGAAGATGAAAAAAGTGCAGAAAGCGTTATTGACCACATGCTTCTAAAACAACTCATAGAAGGGCTAAATGAAAGGGAAAGAAAAATAATTATTATGCGATATTATCGTGATAAAACTCAAAGTGAAATTGCCAAAATGATGAACATTTCTCAGGTTCAAGTTTCCCGAATTGAAAACAAAGTTTTGGAAAAATTAAAAAAAGAATTCACAACATAAAAAAACTGGCATAATTGCCAGTTTTTGAATTATTTTTCATCTATCACAAGTTGAGTTCCATGGAACACAACAGCAAGCGTTCCAGGGCCAGCGTGGGTTCCAATTGTTGTTCCAACCATAACAAGCCTAATTTTTAGTGGGCCAAACGTTTCAAGAAGCATTTTCTTGAGTTCTTCAGCAGATTGTTCATCATCTGCGTGCATAATGATAACAGGGTGGTCAGCGATGTCTTTTCCATATTTTTTAACATAATTAACAAGGTTAGCCATTGCTTTTTTCTTTCCCATTGCCTTGTCAATAACAGCAAGTTTTCCAGATTGTGCAACGTGAATCATTGGTTTGATTTGAAGCATTGTTCCAATAACAGCGGTGGCAGCTCCAATTCTTCCACCTTTTTTGAGATATTTTAAACTGTCTGGGAAGAAGAAAACAGGGTAACAGGTTTTGTTTTGGTTTGCCCAATTAACAAGTTCGTTGTGTGGCATTCCT
>JAEETG010000025.1 GCA_016290255.1 Clostridia bacterium | reverse complement strand
TTCGTTTGCGTCTCTTCTGTGCATTCCAGCATATTTTATGCCTTGTTTAAACTTTCCAGCCTCATCAACCATCTTAACAACTGGAAGGTTGAATTCTTTTCCAACATTGTAGTCTTCTTCTCCAAAGGCAGGAGCAATGTGAACAATTCCAGTTCCATCGGTGAGAGTTACATAATCTGCTGATGTTATATAGAAACATTTTTTGTTTTCATAAATTTTTGCGTCAAGTGCATAAAGTGGTTCATATTCCTTTCCAATGAGGTCTTGCCCCTTAAAGGTTTTCAAAACCTTTGCGTCTTCAAAAAGTTTTGAAACCAAACTGCTTGCCATAATATATTTTTCGCCTTCAACTTCAACCATGTCATAATCTGCGTCTTTGTTAACACAGAGAGCAACATTTGATGGAAGAGTCCATGGAGTTGTTGTCCACGCAACAAAATAGGCTCCGTCCATGTCTTTTGACTTGAATCTAACATAAAGCGTTTTGTCGGTGACTTCTTTGTGCCCTTGAGCAACTTCGTGTTCAGCAAGGCTTGTCCCACAACGGTCACAATAAGGTGCCACACGATAACCTTTCACAACAAGTCCGCGGTCAAACATTTCTTTTAGTGACCACCAAACACTTTCAATGTAGGTTTGGTCACAAGTCATATATGGCTTTTTCATGTCAATCCAAAAACCAATAAGTTTTGAGGTGTCAACCCAAACTTTTTCATAGGTTGTCATAACTTCCTTACATTTGTTGATGAAGTTTTCCATTCCAAACTTTTCAAGTTCTTGTTTGTTTTTGATTCCAAGTTCTTGTTCTGCTTTGAGTTCAACAGGAAGTCCGTGAGTATCCCACCCCGCTTGCCTTTCAACAAAAAAACCTTTCATTGTTTTGTATCTAAGCATAAGGTCTTTGAAAACTCTGTTGATGCAGTGGCCAATGTGTGGAAGCCCATTAACCCCTGGTGGACCATCAAAGAAAACAAAAGGCTTTTGGCCTTTTCTTTGTTCAACGCTTTTTTCAAAAGTGTTGTCTTGATCCCAAAACGACAAAACTTCTTTGTCCATTTTGGGCAAATCTAATTTGCTGTCAACTTTATTATACATTTTTGTCTATCTCCATAAATTATTCATAATCGTCTAAAATTTTGCTTAGGTCCATAATGTCACTGATTGTGAGCAGACCCATAATTTTTTCATAACTGCCACCATTTTTGGTTATGATGATTGCAGATAAAATTCTGTTTCTATAAAACATATCAAGTGCTTCTTGAATTGTTAGGTTTTCGTTGCAAAGAGTGAACCTTGTGTTAAGGTCGCCATCTTTTAGTGTTTGAGAAATTGGGTTGGCAAGTATTGACTCAACATTGTGGTCATCATCAATTTTTGCTCCACACCACTCAATTATTCTGTTTGGTGTTGCAATCCCCATAATTTTTCCATTTTCATAAACTGGCAAAGTTTTGAAACCAGACTTAGACATAAGGGAAATGACTTCTTTAATGGACATATTCCCCTCAATTGTGAGAACGGCTCTTTTGGCAACAATGTTAACAACTTTTGGTGGCTTTGTTATCATTTCAGCAATTTTTTCCATCAAAAGAACAACTTCACTGTGAGGCTCAGCAATCACGAACTCTTCGTTTGAATTGTGAATAATTGAGTTCCTAAGCCTTGCGTAGTCGATGAGTTTGTCTTCATATTTTCTTATAACACTGTTGATTGGAACAGTTCTTCTAATCATGTCTGAAAATGTCATGCTTCTTTTGTAGTTATAGATTGACCTAAGGGATTGGTCGATTGTGTTATACGCTGTGATAAAGCGTTGAGCGTTTGTTTTGTTTGCATCAATAATCATAATATACACCTCTATTTCTTAAAAGGATAGCACAATCTAACAAAAAAAACAATTAAAATAAGAAAAAATTATAAAATTGGCAAGATTATAAATATTTTTTGTTGCAAAAAAGCCCTTTATGTGCTATAATAACTCTAGGCTGTGCTAAGCGGGGAGCTAGTGGTGCCCTGTTACTCGCAATCCACTACAGCGAGGCTGACCAGTCATCTAGGGAAATTTTTAACAGCGTAAGTGCTTTTGATGGGTGTTGAACAAAAGGTCTTGTGCAATTGCTCGCTCTGAACCATGTCAGAGCCGGAAGGCAGCAGCATTAAGGGGTTGTTTGTGATGTGCCATAAGGTAGCCTCTTGGGAGCCTTTCAAAAGGTTACTGCCCTGTTAAGGTTTTTCGAAATGACCGCACAGTCTTTTTTTTGTTTAAAAAAAGGCTTGCGGCAATGACAAGCAATCTTTTTTTTTGTTTAAAAAAAGGGTTTGCGGTTCATTCATCAATGACAAACAGTCTTTTTTTTGTTTAAAAAATGGCTTGCAACATATTACAAAGCAAGCAACCTTTTTTGTTTGACTAAACAAATTTTATGATATACAATAATAAAAACAAAGGGAGAAAAAATGCCAAGTTTAGCTGTTCACATGGCAATTGCCATCGAATATATGAAAAAACACAAAATAAAAGATGAAAAAGCTTTTATGGATGGAATTAAAGAGCCAGACTATATTGCTCTTGCTGGGCAAGAAGAAAAAGAAAAAGCACACTACTCCGACCCAAGAACAAACGACATGACCACTAAACAAAAAATGTCTGGGAAAGTTAACCTTTTCAACTATTTTTCAAAAAGTGAAATTAAAACGGATTTTCAAAAAGGCTATTGCCTTCACCTTTTGTCAGATTACTTTTATTTTGCTCATTTTTTCCCTTACAAAAAAATTGAAAGTGGAATTCCTTTTGAAACAGTTTATGACGACTACGAAAAAATAGCTCACGCCATGGAAGAAAAATATGGCGTTAACAACAACGGAACACCTTGGGAGGGAAAATATCAAGAAGGAACTCCAACCCTATTTTCTGTTGAAGAAATTTGCAACTTTGTTGAAATTTGTTCCATGCTAGATTTGGAAAAAATTAAAAAAATCACCCTTTCTTCAAAAGAGGATTGGAGAGAAAAAATGCAAAAAGAATATGTTGATTTGCAAAAAAATGTGTTAAAAAAGTGAAAATTTTGTGAAAAACACATATAAAAACACAAAAAAGAGCAAATTTGTTTGCTCTTTTTTTTATTTGCTTCGTGCAAAGATTTGTCTTGTTATCAAAAATTTAACGATGTTGTCTGTTGAATTTGGTTTTGAATACTTTTTGATATTTTCTTTCATTTTTTCTAACATTGCTGGGTTCTTGAGCAGCATTTCAACATATTTCCTCGCATCATTAATTGAATGCATTGTAAGTGAACAACCAGCTTTCTCAAAAAATTCTTGAGCAATTTTTTCGTTGATAATAAGTTTTTCTCTTGTTATAAATGGAACACCTGCTGCAAGAATTTCTGAAAAGCACCCTGCTCCACATCTTGAAACAATCACACTAGACCTTGAAAAAATATCTGCAACATGGGAGGTGAACCCAAGGTTTTCAATATTTGTAAGATTATGCTCTTCAATATATTTTTGAACGGAATTATAGCTTCTTTTATTATGGCCATTTATGCACACAACTTTTACGGGTAAGTCTGCCAAAGACCTCACAAGTTTTTTCATTCCTCCAACAGCATTTCCACCACCTATTAATGTGACAGTGAACTCTTCTGGCTCTTTTAAAGATATGTTTTTAAATTTATCCGAAACTGGAATTCCAGTAATTTTAATTTGATCTTTCCTAAATCCTTTAAACAAAAGATCTTTGTTGGTGTTTTCATATGGTGCAAAAATGTAGTTAATTCTTCTGGATTTTTCCCAAAATGGGCAAACAACTTGGTCATGAAGTATTGCTCCCGTCATCACATTTTCAAGTTTTCCTTCTTTTTTCATAACTGACAAAATTGTGCTTCCATAGTTGTGTGTTGCAACAATAATGTCTGGCTCAAATTCTTTTATTTTCTCTTCAACATACTGGTATGCTTTTTTTAAACTAAACGGCAAATTCTCTTTTGTGTTCTTTTTCCTAAGGTCGTTCCAAACTTTATCATAAATGTGGGGAATATATTTGCAGGCAAACAAAAATAAACTATTTTCTCTTTTTATTCTTTTGTCATCATATCCAAAAACCTGCACTATTTTAACTTGTTGATTTTGTTTTTCAAAACTTTCTTTCAAAGCTTTTGCCATTGCGTTATGCCCTTCTCCACAAGTTACAGAAAGCAACAATACTCTCATTTGTTTTACCTCGATTTAACCCATAATCCCCTATCTTGTTACATAATTTTAAACCATATCACACAAAATGTCAAGTATATTCTAAAATAGCAAAAAACGATTATTCAACCGTGACGCTTTTGGCAAGATTCCTGGGCATATCTGGGTTTAAACTTTTTTGTTCACAACATTTTAAAGCCAGCATTTGAAGAGGCCTCATTGCAACAAAAGGCATCAAATGTGATTTTAGTTTTTTTAGTGGAACAAAACAAAAAACCTTGTTTTGAAGTTCAGAAAACGGAGAAAATAAAATAACTTTTGCTCCCCTTGACTGCATTTCAATTATGTTTGACATCATTTTGTCTAAAAGATTTTTTTGAGTTAAGACGCAAACAACAAAACTTTCGTCATCAATAAGAGATAGGCTTCCATGCTTCATCTCCCCTCCAGCGAAAGCCTCACAGTGAATATAGGTTATTTCTTTTAATTTTAAAGCCCCTTCTTTTGCAAGAAAATAATCTAAACCCCTTCCCACAAAAAACAAACTTTTTTCATTTTTAATGTGGTTTGCAACTAATGTTATTTTTTCTGCATCAATGATTTCTTTTTTTTGGTTATAAATTTCCAAAATATCAGTTGGAGAAAAAGATATTTTTTCGTTTTTAACTTTCCCAAAAATTGTTATCAAAAAATAAAGAGCCGAAAGCTGAGCCATATAAGCTTTTGTTGATGCAACCGAAACTTCAACTCCAGCTCTTGTGAGCACAACAATATTGCAAATTTTTGTTATTCTGCTGGTTTTCACGTTTGTGACCGCAACAAGAGTTGCTCCCTTCCCCTTTGCGTAACTTGCACTTGCCAAAGTGTCGGCTGTTTCCCCGCTTTGGCTGATGAATATGCACAAACTATTTTTGTCTATGTTTGGCTTTTTGTATCTAAATTCACTTGCATAGTCGAGAAAAACATCTGTTTTGCATTCTTTTTCCAAAACATATTTGAAAACCTCCCCTGCGTGAAGAGCTGTTCCGCACCCAACAACAAAAACTTTTTGTGAGTTTTTTATTGCCTCTTCAAGTTTTTGCAAATTTTGGTTTAAAAGAGTTAGCATTGTGTTAAAACAAGCAAAAGAGCCTTCCTCAATTTCCTTTTCCATAAATGAGGTAAACTTTCCCATGTGAACGCTTTGCACTTGAGCTGTGAAAGGCAATTTTCTTCTTTTCACAATTTTTCCATTTGACAAAATGCAATAACTATTTTTGCTGATAAAACCATAGTCACCGTCTGAGAGGTAAACAACTTGTTCTGTTTTTTCATCCAGTGCCATTTCGTCACTTGAAAGCATGTGGAAGCCATTTCCAACTCCAAGAACAAGTGGGCTTTTTTCTTTTATGAAAAATATTTTATCTTCAAAACCCTCAATCATTATTGCAAAAGAAAAAGAACCTTTCATTTTTGTTATTGTTTTCCCTAATGTTCGCAAAACATCTTCCAAAAGATAACCACCATTCAAGTTTTTGGAAAAGTAGTTTGCAAAAACTTCGGTGTCTGTTTGAGAGGCAAAATGAAATTCTTTTAGTTCATTTTTAATTGTTTGATAGTTTTCAATTATTCCATTATGTATCACGCAAACTTTTTTGTCTTGGCTTGAGTGCGGATGTGCGTTTTCCAAACTTGCTTTTCCATGAGTTGCCCACCTTGTGTGCCCAATTGCAAGATTTGATGAAATACGTTTTTGTTGCATCTTTTTTTCTAGTTCACTGATTGTTCCAACAGCTTTTATGATTTCAATTTTTTCGTTTTCAAAAAAGGCTATTCCTGCTGAATCATATCCCCTATACTCCAGTTTTTTTAGCGATGCTAAAATTTTGTTAGCCGCAGGCTCGTTCCCAACATATGCTGTTATTCCACACATATTTTTTCTCCTTTTATTTTTTTGTAACATTCTTCCAAATATTGTTGCTTTAGGTTATCTGTGCTAATTAATTTTGTTGTTCCACCATTATTTCTTATGTTTTTTAAAACAGTTTTCACATGTGTTGCAATGTTTTTGTTTCCCTCAAAAGATTTGCAACCCAAAATGTTTTCGATTTCCTTTTTGAACAAGCAATAATGAGTGCACCCCAAAACAACACAATCAAACTTTTTTCGAAATTTCATTAAACATTTTTGAAGATATTGGTTAATTGTGTTTTTATCAAAAAAGTTTTCATCAATAATGCCAGCAAGTTTTTGTGGGGAATAAACTTTTATGTCACAAAAACCTTTCAAGAACTCACTATATTTTTTTGTTGCCCTTGTGCAGAGAACCAAAATGTTTTTGCACCCACAATTTTTTGCCATTTTAACAGCTGGTTCACAACCAAAAATTGGTATGGAAAAGAATTTTCGAAGTTTTTTTATGCACACGGCTGTTGCTGTGTTGCAGGCAACAACAACGCTCTTTGGGTGAAATGTTTCAACATATTTTTTTAGAGTTGATAGCACCAGTTTTTCTATTTCTTTTTTGGGCTTATTGCCATACGGGGAATTCAAAAAGTCGGCAACATACAAAAAGTCCTCTCCTTTTAGCTTGTTTTCCAAAAAACACAATGTGCTAATTCCACCAATCCCGCTGTCGAACACCAATATTGGAAAAAATCTCATACAAATTATTCTATGAAACAGCTTTTGTTTTGGTAACTTGCCCATTTTAAGCAAAATATTATTTTGCGGTTTTATTGCCAAATTTACAAAAAACTTGCAAATATCTCTTGCAATACGCAAAAATTTGTGATACAATTTACACATAATTGACGAAGGAGAGAAATAAATTGGCAAACATTAAATCACAAAAAAAGAGAATCGTTACAAACGAAATTGCTCACCAAAGAAATAAATCTAAGAAAAGCCGTATTGCCACAGAAGTTCGTAAATACAAAGAATTAATAACAAATGGTGATTTTGAAAACGCTCAAAAGAAACTAAACGAAATTTTTAGTTTGATTGACAGAGCAAGACTTGATGGCGTTTACCACATAAACACAGCAAGTTCTAAAAAGTCAAGATTGGCTAAACTTCTTAGTGACGCACAAAAAGCTAGTGCAAAATAATAAAAAAGTTGCCTTAAAAATTTGAGCAACTTTTTTTGTTTATAATAAAGGAGAAAAGCATATGAAATTAATCATAAACGCGGAGGATTTTGGGCTTTCAAAAAGCATCAACAAGGGAATTTGCGAAGGGCTTAAGGAAGGTTTTATAACCAGTGCAAGTTTGTTTATGAACGCAAAACACACTGATGACGCTGTTTCGCTCATTAAACAAAATGATTTCAAAAATGTTGGAATTCACCTGAATCTCACCTATGGGAAACCGTTGTGCGACCAAAAAGAAGTTCCTCACCTTGTGGAAAATGATGGGTCTTTTCACTATATGTGCTCCATGCCTTTTTACGCCATTTATGACGAAGTGAAAAAAGAACTAAAAAAACAAATTGAAAAGTTTTTGTCTTTTGGGCTTACCCCCTCTCACCTAGATTATCACCACTATTTTTATTCATCTATGGAAGTTATGCGCGCCTTTTTGGAACTTGCAAAAGAATATGATCTTCCAGTTAGATCTATGACAGAAAAAACAAGAGAAATGGCTGAAAAAATGGGAGTTAGAACAACAAAAATATTTTTAAGCGATTTTCACGAAAGTTATTCGGGCCCAACAGAAGAAAAGTTAAAGCAAATTGTGCAGTTTTTGAAAGACAAAAATGGCTCTTGTGAACTTATGACTCTCCCTGGATATGTTGATGAATACACCACCACACAAACAAATTATCTAGGCCGTGAACAAGAACTTTTGTCACTTAAAAAAGCATTTGAAAATGGTGTTTTTGATGGTGTTGAATTGGTTGATTTCTCAAAAATATAAAAGAGCAAAAATTTGCTCTTTTTTATATGTCTTGAATAAAGCTTGCACACCTTGATTTTTCGTGATCATCAACAACAGTTATGCCATTTGCTCTGCACTTTCCATCACTATTGAAAAGGCAGTTTTTTGCGTCACACTTGAGTGCCACATTTTTTATGTGCCTTGAATTTTCATATTCTGGTGTTTTTTCAAACATATTTTTTGTGAAATCAAGTTCCGCTTCATTCTTTTTTGCATCTTTTTCAAAAGACTTGCAAACTGCGTGCCTATTAACATCAACAAATCCTGAAAAGCAAGTGTGCCCTTTGTTGTGTTCGCACAAAGTTCTTCTGCACCTTATATCCATCTTCCCCCTCCCTTTGGTTTTTATGTTTTGCTAAAATAATTGACATTATGCACAAAATTTTGTAAAATTGAAAAAGATGGAGGTGCAAAATGCAAGTAATACTATTAACTGATGTTAAAGGAACCGGAAAAAAAGGTGAAATGGTGACCGTTTCTGATGGCTATGCCAGAAACTTTTTGCTTAAACAAAAACTGGCACAAATTGCCAACAACACAAACAAAAACATTTTAAATCAAGCAAAAAAGGCAAAAGAATTTCACAAAGAACAAGAACTGGAAGGCTTTAGGCAAATTGCAGAAAAACTTAAAGGCACAACCCTTTCATTTGCTGTGAAAGTTGGAGAAAATGGAAAACTATTTGGAGTAATTACATCAAAAGAAATTGCCGACAAATTTAAAGAAATGGGATATGACATTGAAAAAAGGAAAATTGATGTTCCAGGCCTCAAAGCAATTGGAAAATATGCTGGAACAATACATTTTGCTCCAAAAATTGATTGCAAGTTCTTTGTTGAACTGAAAAGCGAAGCTGCATAAAAAAAGTTTTTTAACAGAAAATACCAGAGTGGTGTTTTCTTTTTTTATAAATAATATTTATAAAGTGTTTATTTTAGTTGCTTTTTTAAAAAATATTAGGTATATTTTAACTATAATAAAATGGAGGAATTTATGAGCGAAGAAGGGGTTAACACACAAGAGCAACCAAACAGCCAAAATGCTGTTAACGTGGAACAAGCTCAACCACAACAACAGGTAAATAGCCAAAGCACAACCGAAAATCAAACTGTTGACAAAAAAGAACAAGCAAAACAAGCAAAATTGCAGAAAAAAGAAGAGGCAAAACAGAAGAAACTTCAAAAAGAACAAGCTAAGCAGGCAAAAAAAGCACAAAAAGGAGAAAAGAAAGCTGGTGACGCTGCTGCTCCTGAAATGAGCGATGAAGAAAAACTTAAGAGAACTGATGCTGTTAATGAATTCTTCAAAACTCCTCCTGCTGGAGTTTACCCAAAAACCGACTCTCAAGGAAGAGTGATAAAATATAAAAAACGTGGTGGAGTTTTCGCGTTTTTTGTTGGTATTTTCTTTAGCCTATTTTTGTTTGTTTTCTGTGGTGGACTTGTTGCATCATATTTTTACTATTGCTACAACATTGAAGACGCAGGAAAAACACTTGGTGTTGACACAAGCTTTTTGCCTCAAGACACAAAAAACAAAACAGCAAATCAAATTGTTTCAATCCTCATGGAATATAAAGACGGCTATGTTAACATGACTGTTGGCGATGCAAAAGAAAAACTTGGACTTGATGTTGGAGAAATTGTTGAAAAGAACCTTGGCATTAAGGTTGAAAATTTCAACGAAATGGAAATCACATCATCAAAAATAAATGGTGGAAATCCAATAAAAGTTAAAGATGTTCGTTTGCAAGACATCATCAACAACATGCAACCTTTCATCAACGCTCTTCTTCCAGAGTTATATAAAAAAGTTCAACTCACTTCGCTTTTGGATCTTGCAAATGTTCAAATCAACCTAGACAAACCACTAACTCAAGATGCAATCTTTGACCTAACCCCTAACCCATCTTTCACTCTCTTTAACAATTCCTACACAATCAACTACGCCAAAAAGAGTGTTGAATGTTCTGCCCTTAACACAACTTACGAACTAAAAAATGGAAAGTTCACAATTGCTGATGTTGAATACACCATTTCTGATGACAGAACAAAAATAACTTTTGATGGTGGAAACATTTCTCTAACTTATAACCACACCTACAAAAAACTTGACGAAATTTCTGTTGATGACCTTTTGAACTCAATCATTCCAAACTATATTGGCGGAGAAAGTTTGACAGTTGAATTCTTGGAAAAAGCTCTTGACATTGAAATTGTTGACAGAGATGACCCAGATTATGCTGGGCTTTTGAACACCAGCGTTACAAACCTAAAAGTTGACAAACTTTTGAACAGTGTGTCACTCCGTTCTTTTGAAAAACTTTTTGGGCTTCAACTTATTCCTTTGGATGACGAAAGATATGACGCAATTTTGGAGGAAAAAATTGGCGAACTAACTGCTGGAAGCGTTACAGAAAAAGTGTCTATGGGAGCATTTTTAGACCTATTGAAGGTTAACATGCCAAACTTGCCATTTTTGAATTATGATGAATTCAAAAATACAAAAATGAAAAACATAAAAGATTATGTTTACTCACTAACTGT
>JAEETG010000001.1 GCA_016290255.1 Clostridia bacterium | reverse complement strand
TCACTAGACAAAAACTATTTGGTGCTATATAACCAAAACAATTTCTACAAAGTTGAGCAAAATTCTTTTTCTCCATTAACAGAATATAATGGGCTCGACACCATTTTGGAAAGCGTTAAAGACATAAAACTAGACTATCACAACAACTTGTTTGTTTTGACAAATCAAAAACTATATAAATCAACAAAAGACAGCATCACAAATTATGCAAACGAAATTTTTGCAAACACAAAAACTTTTGAACTTGAATATTTAACTGGCGAAATCTTTTGTGTGACAAACAGCAAAATCACAAAAATAAGTTCAGAAAACTTTATTGATTCACTCTCAACTGCCACAATTGTTGACTATAAAAACACAAAACAAGATTGCCACCTCATTAAAACAACAAAAAATGCGATGCTCTATGCCTACGACAACTGCATCTACACAAAAACACTAAATAACGAAAACATTGTGATTGGTGAAGACACAACACTTTGTGCAATTGGAGAAAAAACAGAAAGCGACTTTTATTTTGTTTTGTTAAACAACAAGACAAATGAGAACATAACAGGATTCATAAAGTGTGGTGACGCACAAATAATTCAAACAACTGAGAAAGAAAAATCAATCATCATTTTGCAGGAAAACACCCCTCTTTACACTTACCCATCATCACTTGATGATTCCTTTAAGGCAAAAGATGAAAATGGTGACATTGTTTTGAGCAAAAACACCACCCACACAATGAAAATTCAAAAGTTTGGTTCAAAAGACTTTAAGGACGTTGAATTTTCACAAATTGTTTATAATGACAAAACATACTATATTGACACAAGATATTATATTATAAACACGCCATCAACCATCAATGAAAACACAGCTCAAGCAGGTGAAAATGATGCAGAAACATTGAATGCTCAAAACAAACTCACAAGTGGGGAAATTGTTGGAATTGTTTTGATATCACTCACTGTGATTGCTGGAGCAATTTTGATTGTTTTCACAATTAAACACAAAAACAAAAAAGAGTTATAATTAACTCTTTTTTTATATGCCTTTATAGGCTATTGTTTGCTGGTTTGTTTCAAACAAAACTTTTTCAACATTATCTTCTGTTGATATTTGTGAAATTGAAACCTCAAACGCTGTTCTTGTTTCAACTCTCATGTCATCAATCTTTTTTTGATATTCACGAGATTGAATTCTTCCCGTCATAAAAACTTTTTGCCCCACTTCAAGTTCGCTCACAAACCTTGCATTTCTGCCCCACGCGATGCATGGAAGATAATCCGATTTGTTGTAGGCCCTGTTAACCGCAAGCAGAACATCGCAAATTTCTCTTTTAAATGGCGTTGTGCGAAAAATTGGATTTTTGCAAACATAGCCAACAATTTCAACAACATTGCCACTCAAAGAAAGATTTTGCTCGCAAACCTCTCTCACAAAAACTGTGAGCATAAGTTTGCTGTGACCATTTGTGAGTTTGTTATACGACCTGAACTGCCCTCTTAGTGCCACAAAACAATTTGGTTTCATTGTTTCTTTGTCAAGCAGTCTTTCAGATATTGTCACAGGAATTATGTCACTTTGCTCAGATAGCCTTTGAACCTCCAAATTTATGTCATAGAATTTTTCTCCATAAATTTCGTGGCTATATTCTGGCTCAGACACAATTTTGCCATATAAATACACTTTGTTGTTGTTACATAATTCGAAACTCATTGTTTACTCCATTGTTTTTTATATTTTTTTCTGAACACCAGCCCTATCAATCACAAAAGAATTGTGATAAATCAGTTCTCCAACACTGCAAACAGTGTAACCTTTCATTTGAAGAGAAGACAATAAAAGAGGAAGCGCAGATAAAATGTTTTTTGAATTGTTATGGCACAAAATTATTGACCCATTTTTAACTTTAGACATAACTCTTGAGTGAATTTCGTTTGCACTAAGCCCTTTCCAATCTAATGAATCGACATCCCATTGTATTGAAATTAAGTTTAATTCTTCCGCCACATTGATTAAATCGTTGTTATAACTGCCAAAAGGTGCCCTAAACAATGTTGGCGTCACACTTGTCGTCTTTTGTATGGTTTCAATAGACGAACTTAGTTCAAGCTTTTTTTGCTCCTGAGAGAGTTTTGTCATGTCTGGATGAGTGTTGCTGTGCGTGCCAATTTCAAAGCCATTTTCGGCTATTTTTTTGGCCTCTTCAGGGTAATCTTCCACCCAAAATCCAACCAAGAAAAAAGTTGCGTTTGCATGATGCTCCTTTAAGATTTCAATAATCCCGTCTGTTTTGTCCGCACCCCACGCCGCGTCAAAAGTTATTGCCACTTTTTTCTCTCCTGTTTCAACTGAATATATTGGAACTTTTCTTAAGTTATCACCAAAGAAAACTGATGCTGCCGAATTTTCGCCAAATGGAAGTGCCAGAATTGCGCATAAACATAACACCCCCAAGGCGATTTTTAAAGTATGTTTTTTTAGTACTAAAAATTTCATTGAACATACTCCCTTATTTTATAGTATTTTTGATTTTTAGTCTATTTTAAAAAGTTTCGTTTCAACAACAATAATGAGTTTTAATGCGTTAATATGTCGAATTGTGACGAATTTAACTTTTTGCTTACAATTATGTTTATGTGATGAATTTCCCCTTTATGCAAAAATAAAAAAAGATGCAAACTATTTTTGCATCTTTTCAATTTAGTTAAGAACAATGAAATCTTCATAATCCATGTTAAATGCTTCGTTTAGATATTCTAGCCTATCAAGCAAGAATAGTCTCACATAATCATAGACAAAATCAAATTCAAATCTTCCATTTTCACCATACCACTTGTCTGCATCATGGAATGCTGGTTGTTTTATCACTGCTTTATAATCTCTTAATAATTTGTTTATTCCAGTGTCCTTATCAATTAATTTTGGATAAACCAAATTCCATCTTTCTTGAACAAGTTGATAGTTGTATTCATCTTGTAAAAATAATCTATAAAATTCACAAATATTCTTGCAAAGCATACTTTGAGCAACATCTATTGAAGAATCAACATAAGGCTCACCTGTCCAACGATTTGTCATTGTCCAATCAAAGTCCCAAATTGGTCCAAACACAACTTTTCCATTTGTTGATTTGTGAAGATAACAACTTTTGTAACAAACATCGTAGTTTCTCATAATTTCGTTAACTAAATAAAAGTCAATCATTGAGTTAACATCAACAAGGTCTGAAAACATTACTGTTTCTCCATTGAATTCTGTTGTTGCTTCATGGTTACTAACAGTATCCCTCATTGCTTGCACATACGCGGT
>JAEETG010000024.1 GCA_016290255.1 Clostridia bacterium | reverse complement strand
GTATGCTTGCCTACACTGCAATAAACATTATAACGCCAATTATTATCCAACACACAATCGACTTTATCACAGTTAGTGAGTTCGACAAAGCAATTATGTATGCAATCATATATTTGAGCGTGTCGATTGTGAATGTTTTTATTTGTTTCTGTTGGAATATTTTTGCAACAATTTCATTTCAAAAAGTTATTTTGAACTTGAAAACAGATTTGATTGACAGCGTTGCAAAAACGAAATCAAAAAAGTTTGATGAAATCAACTCTGGAACAATTATTTCAAGAGTTAACACAGATGCAGATGAAGTTGCTGATGTTATAAACACAGTGATTGACTGGGTTGCAGAAATCTTTATTGGCATTGGATTCATTATCTATATGTTCTTCATAAATGTTTACATGGGGCTATATGTTATTGTTGGAATTGTTTTGTTGTTCTTTGCGTATAGGTTCTACCAAAACTATAACTATAAAATGCGAAAGAAGCAAAAAATAGTTAGAGATAAACAGGTTGGAATGACAACAGAAATTGCTCGTGGAATGAGAGATATAAAAAGTTTGAACATAAAAGACAACATCTTAAAAGCTTTTCACAAGCAACTTACGTTTAGAAAAGTTATGGCAATTGATAGGGCAAAAAATGCAAACGGAATGTGGAACGCAATTCGTGGATTGGAATCAATCATTCAAGTTGGAAGCATTATTTTGGGAATTTATTTATTGAAACTTGGCATGCTTACACTTGGAGGGCTATTGCTTCTCATTATGTATTATGGAAGAGTTGCGTGGTTCGTTCAAGGAGCACAAAGAATTGTTGAAGCAGTTCGAAATGCAAGCGTTTCTGCAGAAAGAATATCTGAAGTTTTGAATGATGATGTTTATCCAAAAGAAAAGTTTGGCACAAAAACAATCAAAAAGCCAAAGGGTGAGATTGAGTTTAAAAAAGTGTTCTTTTCATATGACAAGGTTAAACCTGTTTTTGAAAACTTGAATCTAAGAATTGAACCAAATGAGTCGGTTGCTTTTGTTGGAAAAAGTGGACAAGGAAAATCAACACTTTTGAGTTTGATTCCAAAACTATATGAGTTAGATGCTGGAAAAATAACAATTGACGGAGTTGACATCACAAGCCTTAGCGAAAATGGACTTAGGGATTTGGTGACAGTTGTTCCGCAAACGCCATACATATTCAACGCAAGCATCAAAGAAAACTTAAAGTTTGTTAAAAGTGATTTAACAGATGAAGAAATGATTGAGGTTTGCAAAAAGGCACAGATTCATGACTTTATTATGAGCAAAGAAAAGGGTTATGACAGCCTAGTTGGAGAAAATGGAGTGATTCTCTCTGGTGGGCAAAAACAAAGGCTTGCAATTGCTAGAGCACTTTTGAAAGATAGCAAAATAATTCTTTTAGATGAGGCAACGAGCGCTTTGGATAATGAAAATCAAAGCAAAATTCAAGCAGTTATTGAGGAACTTTCAAAAGACCACACAGTTATTATTGTTGCACACAGACTTTCAACCGTTGTTAACTGCAACAAAATCTATATGATTGAAGCGGGAAAAATTGTGGACAGCGGAACTCATGACTATATGATGAAAAATTGCAAAGAATATAAAAAGTTATACAAAATTGAGAAAAAGTCTGCCGAATAAGGAAAATGCACTAAAAACTATTAGTGCATTTTTTGTTTTGCTATTTTGTTTTGCTTTAAAAAACAAATTTTCACTTGATAATTATTGGCTGTTTGTGTTATACTTTTATAACATTTAAAAAAGAGGGCAAAAAAATGTATGATTTTAAAAATATTGAGAAAAAATGGAAAAGTTTTTGGGTTGAAAACAAAACTTTCAAAACAGACACAAAAGATTTTTCAAAACCAAAATATTATGTTTTAGACATGTTCCCATATCCATCAGGAGAGGGGCTTCACATAGGACATATTGAAGGTTACACAGCAACAGATATTGTTGCAAGAATGAAGAGGATGCAAGGCTACAATGTTTTGCACCCAATTGGTTTTGATGCTTTTGGTCTTCAGGCAGAACACTATGCGGTGAAAACTGGAAATCATCCAGGGACATTCACATATAAAAATATTGAAACCTTTAGAGGGCAGCTAAAAAATGCCGCACTGAGTTTTGATTGGGATAGGCAAGTTGTAACTTGTGACCCAAGTTATTATGGTTGGACCCAATGGATTTTTGAACAGTTATATAAAAATGGTTTGGCAGAATATAAAGATATGCCAGTTAACTGGTGCGAAGAACTAGGAACAGTTTTGTCTAACGATGAAATCATTGATGGGAAGTCTGAGCGTGGTGGCTATCCAGTTATTAGAAAAAACATGAAGCAATGGGCTATGAGAATAACAGATTATGCTGAAAAGTTTTTGGAAGGTCACAAAAAACTTGATTGGCCAGAAAGTACAATTACAACACAGAAAAATTGGATTGGAAAAAGTGAGGGGGCTGAAATTGAGTTTAAGGTTAAGAACTCAAACAAAACTTTCAAAGTTTTCACAACAAGGGCAGACACTTTGTTTGGTTGCCTATATTGTGTTCTTGCTCCAGAAAACGCTTTGGTTGATGAAATTGTTTCTGCTGAGCAAAAGACCCAGGTTGAAGAATACAAAAAGCGTTGTGCAAGCAAGTCTGAACTGGAAAGAACACAACTTCAAAAAGAAAAGACAGGAGTGTTCACTGGCGCTTATGCAATTAATCCAGCAAGCGGTGAAGAAGTTCCAATTTATGTTGCAGACTATGTTTTGGGCTCATATGGTTTTGGTGCTGTTATGGCAGTGCCAGCACACGACCAAAGGGATTATGATTTTCTAAAAGAATTAAAACTTCCATTTGCTTTGAAACAAGTTGTTGAGGGCGGAGATTTAACAAAAGAAGCATTTGAGGGCGATGGCAAACATATTAACTCAGGCTTTTTGGACGGCTTAAACAATGAAGACGCAAAGAAAAAAATGTATGAGTGGCTAGAAGAAAATAAGTGCGGAAAGAAAACTGTTAAATATAAACTCCGTGATTGGATTTTTGGTCGTCAAAGATATTGGGGAGAACCAATCCCAGTTATTCACTTTGAGGACGGAACCAAAGGGCTTGTTCCAGAAAATGAACTTCCACTTCTTCTTCCAGAACTTGATGACTATAAGCCATATAATGGAAACTCACCATTGGAGCGAAAAGTAGATTGGGTTAATGTTGTGGTTGATGGCAAAAAGGGGAAAAGAGAGACAACAACAATGCCATCCTCAACGGCTTCCAGTTGGTATTTCTTAAGATATATCGACCCAGACAATAAAACCTCCATTGGAGATAAGGAACTTTTAGATCACTGGCTTCCAGTTGACCTTTATGTTGGTGGAGCTGAACACGCAGTTGGACATCTTTTGTATTCAAGATTTTTTAATAGATTTTTGTATGAACAAGGCTATATTTCTTGTGACGAACCATTTAAAAAACTTGTTCACCCAGGAATGATTTTGGGAAGCAATAGTGAGAAAATGAGCAAGAGTAAAGGAAATGTTGTTAACCCTAACACGGTTATTGAAGAATATGGCTGTGATGTTGTGAGGCTTTATGAAATGTTTATGGGCCCAATAACAGAAGCAAAACCTTGGCAGATTGGTGGGATCGAGGGTGTTAAAAGATTTTTGGAAAAAGTTTGGAAACTTTTTGTTGATGAAAGCATCGTAACAAACGAGCAAACTCCAAACCTTGAAAAGATTTATCATCAAACAGTAAAAAAGGTTACAAATGACTATGAAGATTTAAGTTTTAACACTGCAATTAGCCAGATGATGATATTCATGAACAAAGTTCAAGAAGAAAAGAAAATAAACAAAGCTTATGCCGAAGGTTTCATAAAACTTTTAAACCCAATTGCTCCTTGCATAACAGAAGAAATTTGGCAAAGATTTTGCCACCCAAACACAATTTCTTATGAAAGTTGGCCAACCTATGATGAATCAAAAACACAAGAGCAAAACTTTGAACTCATTGTTCAAATAAACGGAAAAGTTAAAGATAAAACTGTTGCAAAAATGAATTTGAGCGATGAAGAAATAAAAGATATTGCTTTGAGTTTGGAAAAAGTTCAGAAAGAACTTTTGAACAAAGAAATCGTAAAAGTTATTGTGATAAAAAATAGACTTATCAATATTGTTGTGAAATAAGGATTTTGATATGAAAACAAACTTTGAAAAAATGTTTAACAAAGAAAACATGCCTCACGCAAACATCTTCATAAGTTTAGATGATGTTGCCTTAAGTGAGGCTTCTTTGTGTTTTGCAAAGCTTGTTTTATGCGAACATGGTGGAAATGATGATTGCATTGTTTGTAAAAAAATAGACCACCTAAATCACGCTGATGTTCTTGTTTTCCCTCAGGAAAAAGACAGCATCGGAGTTGAAGAGATGCTCAAAGTTGTTGAAGAAAGTTATTCTCTTCCATATGAAGGGAAAGCAAAAGTTTTTGTTTTAAAAAGCTTTGAAAAAACAATGGCGTCAGCTCAAAACAAATTGTTAAAAACTTTGGAAGAGCCACCAAAAAATGTTTATTATGTTTTGTGTGCAAAAAACGAAATGGCAATACTTCCAACAATTATGTCTAGATGTCAAAAATTCTATCTTCCAAAATATGATGATGAAGAAGTTATGAAAGCAATCAGCGATTATGACCTTTCAGAAAATCAAAGAAAAGATGTTGTTGGTTTTTGTGGGGGAGCAATTAAACTTGCAAAAGAATATTGTGAGAAAGAAAACTTTTTTGATATTGTTGACTTTTGCTTTAAACTCTTTTTGGAATATAAAAATTCTTCAAAAGCAATTTTGTATGCAAAAACACTATATGGTTTGAAAGAAGATTTCAAATTGTTTTTGAGCATATACAACCAAATTATTCGTGATGTTGTGAACACAAAACTTGGTGTTTTGAGTGAAGTTAAAAACAAAAGTCGAATTGATGATTATGAAAAAATTGGAAAAGAATTTTCATATAAGGCTTTGAGTGAAATTGCTGCATATTTAACTGAAATAAACGAAAGGCTCATTCGAAACTGCAATCAAAACATTATTGTTGACAACTTTTTAATGAAAATATTGGAGGAAAAAACAAAATGGCAATAGTTTGTGAAGTGAAATTTAGCCCAAATGGGCGAACATTTTTCTATGATGCCACTGGTTTTGAAGAACTCAGAAAAGGTGATGAAATTATTGTTGAACACAGTGATTCAAATGAATTTGCAACAGTTCTTAAAAAACCATACGAAACAAAAGATGAAAAGATTGTTTCAAATTTGGAAAAAATAAAAAGAGTTGCAAGCCCTCAAGATGTTGAAACAAAACAAAAATGGCAAGAAAAAAGTAAGAATGCTTTTCCAAAAGTTTTGGATGCAATCAAAAAGTTTGAACTATCCATGAAACTGGTTGAAGTTCGCTATTCATTTGATGGTTCAAAAATTTTCATTAACTATATTGCTGAAAACAGAGTGGACTTTCGTGAACTTGTGAAATATTTGGCATCAATTTTCAAAACAAGGGTGGAACTTAGGCAAATCAGTCAAAGAGAAGAAGCAAAAATGTTTGGTGGTTGTGGAATATGTGGAAAAGAACTTTGTTGCTTAAAATACCTAAACGATAACACTCAAGTTAGTATAAAAATGGCAAAGGCACAAAACCTTGCTTTAAACCCATCAAAGATTAATGGTGTTTGTGGAAAACTTATGTGTTGCCTAAGTTTTGAGGCAAAAGATTATCAAGAGGTTTTAGACAAAATGCCACCACTTGGAAAAGTTGTGAAAACAGAAAAAGGCGAAGGCGTTGTTGTTTATCACGATTTATTAAATGAAAAAGTCACCGTCAAATTTGGCGATGGCGATGATGAAAAAACAGAAGATTTTTTGTTAACAGAAATAAAAGAGGGTTAAAGATGGCAAAGTTATTTTTGGTTGGAACGCCAATTGGAAATTTGAAAGATATCACATATAGAGCGGTTGAAACTTTGAATTTTGTTGATGTTGTTGCTTGTGAAGACACAAGGCACTCAATGATTCTTTTAAATGCCTATGAAATCAAAAAGCCACTAATAAGCGTTCACAAGTTCAATGAAAAAATGCAGGTTGAAAAAGTTGCCTCTCTTTTAAGAGATGGAAAAAATGTTGCCTACATTAGTGATGCGGGAATGCCGGGAATCAGTGACCCAGGTTTTATTTTGTTAACAGAACTTAAAAAACAAAACTTTGAAGTTGAAATAATCCCAGGGGTCACCGCTTTTGCAACTGCCATGGTTGGGAGCGGATTGGATTCAAGCCATTTTACCTTTTTAGGGTTCTTGCCTGAAAAACAAAAAGAGAAAAAGATGCTTTTGGAAAGATATAAGGCACTGGATTCAACACTCATTTTTTATGTTAGCAGCCACAACATTGAAAAAGATTTAAGAGCGTTTTTGGATAATCTTGGAAATCGAAAAGTTGTTGTTGCAAACGAACTCACAAAGAAGTTTGAAAAATATATTTGCGGCAATTTGGAAGATATTAAAATTCAAGACCCAAAAGGGGAATATGTTGTTCTTGTTGAAGGGGCCAATTTGCAAAGCCCGTTAAATGAACTAAGTTTAGAAGAGCACTTTGATTATTATATCAAAGAAGGTCTCAAAAAAATGGACGCAATCAAAAAGGTTGCCCAAGATAGAGGCCTTAAAAAAGATGAAGTTTATAAGCATTTTGTGTAATAGATAAAAAGTTTTAGTAAACGAGGAATAAAAATGGAATTAACCATAAATGGAATAACAATTGAATATGATAGAAAAGATGGAAATTTGGCAATTGAGATTTTAAAACAACTTGAACA
The DNA here is from genome assembly GCA_016290255.1 of Clostridia bacterium. GTDB lineage: Bacteria > Bacillota > Clostridia > Christensenellales > UBA1242 > UBA7584. The sequence goes on along the minus strand of JAEETG010000024.1, from coordinate 1,240 downwards.
AAAGTCTGAAAAAATTATGAAGTTTTTTGAACAAAAAGAAGTGAAAGATTTTAGAATAAAAATATGGAATGATTATGAGGCTTTTAAAGTGTTCACTTTGCCATATCTACAGGAAAACAATGAGGCGGAAAATATATCTTGGGTCACTGCGCACACTTTTGATGATAATATCAATATGCTTCCAAAGAGATATGTGTCAAAAATTTGGAAACGTGATGTGAGTGATGAAGAACTTGCAATTGAGGCTTGCCACGAGTTTGTTCACATTTGCCATATGAGATATTATGGGAAAAATGATTGTGAAAACACATGGTTTTGGGAAGCCTTAGCAACCAACCTTGGAAATCCAGAAAATTTTGAGTGGGTGAATGATGAATATGACAAATATGTTGACTGGAAAAAGTTTTCTTTTAACAACTTTAATGATTCATCTTATAAATATGTTTATTGCATTGGAAACTATATGCTAAAGAACCTTGAACACAAAAAAGTTTTGGAATATGTGAAAACCCCAAAAGTTTTAAAAAGTGATGAAGATAAAATTTTGAAAGATGCAATTATTTATTCAAACAAAGCCTTTTCAAAAACAAACAATAAAGCTTTTGGAGAAAAATAAAAAGCAGTGATTTTTTCACTGCTTTTTATCTTTTTGGAATGTTCTCTTCCATAAATTTTGCAATAGATGCCCCAGCTTTTTTTTCTGCATCCTTATTTTTAATAGATTCTAGTTTTTTTTCTTCAAGTTTCTTCCATTCTTGTAAGTCATGTATTGTGTCTTTACGATCTTCTACGTCCACCCAATTAGTTATATAGCGAAGTTTGCCTTTGATATTTTCAATCATGAATTTTCTTGCATCTTCTTCCCTAATCAAAAAATCTCCACTCTTTTGCAAATCTTGTACAACATCAATAGCCTTATTTTTTACTGCTTGTGTTGTTGGTTTATCTTTCATTTCATCACACAAGTTTAAGAAAACAGTGGTCGCATATTCCCTAACAACGGAGTCCGCGAGCATGTTCACAGATCTAACCATTTTGTCTATAAAATATCCTATTGGGACTTTGTTGTTTGGGTCGTCTCCATATCTGGAATATTCTTCTGGGCTGTCGCTACCGCAAGTCCATGGGGCATAGAAGTATTGGTCGCAATTTTTCAATTCTGCCATATCTCTTTTTAATTTTTGTTTAAACTCTTTCATTACATCTGAATTATTTAGCAAGTCATAAAAATCTAGTTCAT
>JAEETG010000023.1 GCA_016290255.1 Clostridia bacterium | reverse complement strand
TAATCTGCTTGAAGATTTGGCTCGAAATGAACCAAGACTTCAGTGCCCACATGGAAGACCTTTTGTTGTTGAATTAAAAAGATACGAAATAGACAAGTGGTTTAAAAGGATTGTTTAATGAAACAGAAATTGTTATTAATTGGTGGGCCAACTGCTGTTGGAAAAAGTGAATTTGCACTAAATCTTTCAAAAAAACTTAAAATGGAAATAATATCTGCTGATTCTGTTCAAGTTTACAAAGAACTAAATGTTGGAACATCAAAGCCATCACAAGAAGAGAAAGAACTTTGCGTTCATCACTTAATTGATGAGGTTAGTTTTAAAGAAAAATTCAACGCATTTGATTTTGTTAATCTTTCAAAAAAATATATTGAAGAAATTGCAAATCGCGGAAATCTTCCAGTGATTGTTGGGGGAACGGGGCTTTATATGGAATCACTTTTGTTTGCATATTCTTTTAAAAAAGAAAAAGAAAATAACGAAAGTGTTTATGACTACAAGCTCTATATTCTAAATCAAGATAGGCAAAAACTTTATGATAAAATCAACAAAAGAGTGGATATAATGCTTGAAAATGGACTTTTAGATGAAGTTAAAAAACTTATGGATATGGGAGTTAGCACAGATAACCAATGTTTTCAAGCAATTGGTTATAAGGAATTGGTTGAATACTTAAATGGCAACATTTCATATGAAGAAGCGGTTGAAAAAATTAAGCAAGGCACAAGAAACTATGCAAAAAGGCAATTAACTTGGTTTAGGCACATGAATGGAACTTGGATTGATGTTGATGAAAATTTAAAAAAAGTTATAGACAATATTGTAAATATTTATTATAATTATAAAAAATAAATAAGGAGAAAACTAATGGCTAAATCAATCACTATAACATCTTCTGATGTGGATTTTAAGGAAATTGCAAGAGCAAATCCTGATTTAGAAGAAATTATTATTGATATTCCAACTGAAAGTATTGATGAATCAATAAACATGGAAGGTGTGGAATCAGTAAAAAACTTAAAACATATTTCAATCGGTAAAAACGCGTATGTTGATAATTTCGATGTTATTTATGGTTGCAAGAATTTGGAAAACCTTGAAGTTTTTGGACAACTTCATTTAAGAGAACTTGACTTAAAGCAATTTCCAAAAATAAAAAAAGTGAGCACAAGGGGCTCTGGTTTTGAAATAATCAAAGGGCTTGGAACAAAAACACCCTCGTTCGATAGTGATTTCAATTTTACCAATTGTGTATATTTGAAAGAAATTGAGGGATTATCTGACTTTTCAAATAAAATGATTGATGACCAAAGAATTATGGACCCAATTTTGAATGTTGATGATGTGTTCTATCAAAAGTTTATGAGCAAGAAAGAAAACGAGGAATTGGAACAAAAATTCTTGGATGAAACCCAATTAAAAAATGGCAGAAATTCAATTTCAATTAATGTTGAATACACAAATGATGATGAGTTTGATAAAAATAAAAGTGATAAAGCTAGAATGAATCGAGGAACACCTCTTCAAATGAAAACTCAACGAAAATATCTTGATTATATAATAAAAGAGCAATGCCATATTCAAGATAGTGATAGCGATTGGGTAAAAATTAAAAAAGCATATGACTGGCTAACTGAAACAATGCATTATGCATATGGTTTGCTTGAGTTTGAAAATTGTGATTGTAGGGGCCCTGGAAGATATTATTCAGCTGAAATATTTGGTGAAAAAGGGTATGATCACTATTTTATTGGCTCAACATATTATTCACTACTTCAGAGATATGACCTCCTTCCTGGTCTAACTGGAACTGGATATAGATACAACATAGCTGGGCAACGTGAAATTGTTTTAGATGATGAAGGGAATCCTCATAGTGAATTTGTTGATAGGCCAAGAATTAAATTGGCTGTTTGTGAGGGTATTGCAAACACATTTGTTCAGATGCTATCACATATGGGAATTGAATCACACTTTGCTTCATGCAAGTGGGGGATTGAACAATCAGGGCATGCTGTTGTTGGGGCTCAAATTGATGGATTATATTATTATTTTGACCCAACATATGATTTGGGAAGAAGAAATTATGTTGGTTTTGGCGTTTCACGAAGGACTCTTGCTGAAAATTATAGGCGTGCTGGATTGCGTGACATGATTTGGAGAAGTAATGAAGAAAGATATCTTGAGGGTCCAAGAAGTATAAGGGATTATCTTATGCAGAATGATATGCTCTTAAGGTGGGATGTTGGATCTGATGGAAGAATTGCGAGAAGAAGAACTTTGCTTACAGATATTTTTAACAGGTCTGTTTTGGGTTATAGAATTCAAAATTCAAGACTCGTTCAAAACATTAGCCCAAGAATTAGAAGTTTAACCAATGCTTTTGAGCGAAATGTTGTTGGAAGAAATATTGTTCATGCCAGACATGTTTTAGATTACTATTCTGGCACAATGGTGCATAGAACAAGATTAATGATGAGAAGAACAACCATAGGTGTTTTTGTTGCATTATATCGTTTACACATGGGGATTACTCAGGGCCTTAGAACACTGTTTGGATATAGAGCAGCTGTTAATAATGAGGTTGAGAATGCAGCAGGTGAGTATATGCTTAATAAATCAGTTCAAGAACGTAATTTCAAAAAAGATATAATGGGATTAGCTGTAAAGAAAGCAAAAGATAAAAAAGAAAAAGAAAAAGAAGAAGAAAAGAAAAAGACAAGAACGGGTAGAGTTAACAACGTAATGACAAAAAAAGGTGAAAACATAAAAACATTATAAAAAAGAACTTAAAAATAAGTTCTTTTTTATTTATAGATTTCTAATTAAACCAACAACTTTTCCAATGATTGAAACTTCATCAAAGAACATTGGTTCCATGCTTGAGTTTTCTGGTTGAAGCCTAAATCTTCCATTTTCCTTATAAAATCTCTTGATTGTTGCTGAATCTTCAATTAGGGCAGCCACAATTTCACCATTATTTGCCGTGTCTTGGCGGCGAATCACAACTTTGTCTCCATCCATGATTCCTGCCTCAATCATGCTTTCTCCATGAACGGTGAGCATAAATAGGTCATCACCTCTAAACAAACCTGTTGGCATATAGAAAACTTCTTCGCAGTTTTCAACAGCAAGAATTGGTGCTCCTGCTGTGATTTGGCCTAAAATTGGAATAGGTTGGTAGGAACTGATAATCTCAAGCATTTGTTCATTTTTGCTGTTTTGCTTTTTGTCTTCAATAATTTCAATGGCTCTATTTTTTGAGGCTCCTCTTCTAATTTTTCCTTGTTTTTCCAGGTGGTTAAGATAATATGTGATTGTTGATGTTGAGTTGATTTTAAGTTCTTCGCACATTTCTCTAACCGATGGGCAAAAGCCGTTTTCAGCTTTGTATTTTTGCAAGAAATTGTAGAGATTATCTAGTTTTATTTCCATTGATTTTTTCATTTTGTGTTACCTCACCATATTTTATTCATGATGAGTATATCATAAAAAAAATCAAAAGTCAAACATTTGTTCGAATATTTTTAATTATTTTCTAAGTTTAACCATGTTGGCAGCACTTTTTTTGATGTCCTCACTCATTGCTGCATAGTGTTTTCTTGTTGTGTTAATGTCTTTATGCCCTAAAACATCTGCAACAACATAGATATCATTGGTTTCCTTATACAAATTTGTGCCATATGTGCTTCTTAATTTATGTGGGGTGATGTGTTTTAGGGGAGTTGCGATTTGACTGTATTTTTTAACCAAATTTTGAACGGCTCTAGGGCAAATTCGCTTCTTTTGCAACGATAGAAACAAAGCCTTTTCTGTTTCTGGAACATCTTTCAAATTCTTTCTATATTCAATATATTCTTTTAAAATAGATGCAACTTCATCGGAAAAATATAAAATTGATTGATTTCCACCTTTTCGAGTTACCTTAAAAGCATTTGTGTTGAAGTCAATATCATCAATATCAAGACCAATAAGCTCACTAATACGTATTCCAGTGCCAAGGAATAAGTTTATCATTGCATAATCTCTCAAACTTGTGTGTCTGTGAAATGCTTGTTGGGTTGGGGATAGAGCATAACCTGTTTCAACTTGATCTAAAAGGTTGGTCATTTCATTATCTTCAAGCCTTATGATGTTTTTCTGGTGAATTTTTGGAAGATCAATTTTAACAGTTACATTTGATGACAATTTTTCTTTTTTAAAGAAATACTTAAAAAATGACCTAACAGTGCACAGTTTTCGAGCTTTTGCTTGTTCATTGTTGCGATAAACCTTGCCCTTAAACTTATAATAATTTAGATAATTCATAAACAGTTCAATATCCAATGGAACAACTTGATTTAGGTCCATTAAACTAAATTGTTTCACTTTTTTGCCTGCGAATTTATCTATTTCCTTTGTTAAAAAATCAAAGAAAATACGCAAATCATAAGCATAATTAAGCCTTGTTAATGGCGTTGTTTGGTTTTCAATTCCAAGAAAAAATTCTGAGCAAAAATAGGGGAGTTCCATTTGAAGATCCCTAAGTTTTATTGTTACTTTATCTTTTCTATCAACATAATATTTTTCAGACATTTTCCACCTCACTTTTTTTAAAATTATAACATTTTAAAATTCTTTTGTCTAATAAATTTAATAAGTTTTTTACGCATAGTTCATTTTGCCTCATTTTTTCATCATTAAATCCAGCCTTTTCACAAAATATGAGTTTTCACCTTAGGTCTAAATAATGCAAAATCAAATAAATGCTGAAATATAGAACATTTATGACATTATTCCATATAACATAAGACTCATAGCATAATATTGACAGGCTAATAATTTTTCTATATTAGGTTTTGTTCTTGTTTCAATAAAGTTAATCATATTAAAAAAATAATTTATGACAATTTAGATTTTTTTATTTTATGTTACAAAAACTCAAAAAAGGGCATGAGGAATTATTCATGCCATTTTAAGTTTTGCGTCTCAATTAAGATTAGAGAAGGGTGGT
>JAEETG010000022.1 GCA_016290255.1 Clostridia bacterium | reverse complement strand
GAAATTACAAAACAAATATTCAATGTCTCCACTATAAATGGATTTTTCCTCTGGCCTCTTGTCAATTGAAATGACAATGGTTTTCATATTGTTTTTTTGTGCAGAAAGTGAAACAAGCCCTAAAAACTTTGTGCAGGTTGTTGCTCTGTCCGCATGAACAAAAACTCTTTGTCCTTTCCCTATTGGCACATCTTTGTTTAAGGCAATTATTGAATCGCAAAAACCAAAATCAATCTTTTCGCAAGAGTTAACAACTTCATCATTTTGCTTTATTTCTTTTCTGTTTTTTGTGCTTAAAGCATTTTTGCCATTTATTTCAAAAACTTCACTAACAACTTTTTCGTTTTCTGTGTTAACATAAACACTGCACTTTATTTCATCACCAGTTTTGATGTCATAGCCCTTTATGATTTCAGTTGAAACATATGCAATGTCATCGTTTGTTATGTTTGAAAGCCCACCAATGTGAAGAGCCCCCGCACCATTTGGTTCAACAAACACAACCCCCAAAAGCTGTTGTGGTTTGTTTTCTTCTTTTGAATAAAACACTGAATCAGGCATGCAAACTTTGAGTTCATCAACAAGATTTAGTCCACTTTCAGCGGCGATAAATTCGCCCAAAAGCCATGAAAATTTTGCTTTTTTTACCACTTGTGTTTGTGGTTCAAAAACATCGCTTTTAAAATCCATTAGCGATTTTGGTGGCCTGCCTTTTTTATTTTTTGGAACAAATGGCTTTATTTCCCCATTAACCACTTGCAATATTTTTTCTATCAATTCATCTTTTTTGTATGTTGTTGGCAAATGAACGCCCACCCCTCTAGCCAAATCACGAAGTTGAAAGATGCCAAGAACATTCAAATTATCTTTTGTATACTTCCTATCTTCCATTAGTAACCTCTACTATTTGTTATTCTAACATAAAAATTTTTTTTTGTAAACTCTTTATAACAAAAACCCAAAAGCCCCCTCACACTATATTTTCAGCCAAAATCCCCATTACATTAAAAGGCTTCCATCTTCTGTTTCAACAACTTTTAAAACCTTTCTTTCTTCACCATTTTGTGCATCAATATAAACATAATAAATTGCGTCATCAAAATAGCACTTAAACTCCCAACAAAGTTTTTCGCCTAAACACTCATCAGGAATCACACAAAGTTTTGAGGAAATTGTTTCCATATTTTTGCTTAGTTTTTGTTTTGCAACCTCCTCACTCATTGATGGCTCTAACTTTTCTCTTTCTGTGTGATTATAAGCCCAGGATTGTGCCTCAAGCCCAATGACATCACCTGTTTGCCTACATATTTTTATTTTGATCATATCAGGGTAGAAAACAATTCCATCTTTCACATAACAAAGGTTGCAATAAACACAGCTGTGTGCATCTTGGCTCCAAACAACTTGAGTTCCAACAAAACCTAATTTGTTTGCAAATTCCTGTGCCAAAAATTCGCACTCAACAACACTTTTTGTGATTTTGCTTGCAACGTTTTCTCTGTTGTAACTTAGAACAAGCTCACCCTTTTTTGTGATTTGAACAAAGCCAGAAACATCATCTTTTTTCAATTCAAAGTTATATGTGCAAAAATCTTTTGAACAAGTTTCGCCAGCAAAGTTAACATCAAATTCACTAAAAAGTTTTTTCACTTTGCTCTCGGCTTCTGTGTTTGTTAGTTCAACACCACCAAGCCCTTTCACTTCTTTGTTTTCAACAGAGTCACTAAATGGCCCATCATATATAAGAGACGGATATTGAACGCTGTCATCGCATAAATTCTTAAAATTGTCACCAAAATTATTTCTTGTGTTATTTTTTGTTTTCAAGTTGTCGACAATTGAGTAATCACTCAAAACAAGGCTTGCAAGATTGTTTAACTCATTTTTAATGTTTGATGAACTTTTTTTCAACTCTAAAATGTTGTTTTTGTCTTCCAAACTAATCTCATTTCCACCACCAAGTTTTTCTGTTAAAGAAAAAGCATATCCCCCAAGTTGATTGACAAACTTATATGTGTTTGTGAACAAGTTGTGTTCAATTGGAAGTGCCGACAAATCGCTTTGAGCGGAGTGACACAAAGAAACAATTTGTGTTAAATATTTTTCTTGCGTTTTTGTTTCATTTGAAACACTCAGTTTAGAAAGTGAAACATCAATGTTGTCCATTTCGTCACTTAGAGCCAAAACACAGTGCTCATAATTGCTGTTTAATTCATTTTTATATGAATTTAGTTCTTTGTTTATTGTTCCAACATAGCAAGCCAAAAAAATGGTTAATGTGCTTAAAACAATTGTTAGAACAACTAATATGGTTGTGTTTGTTTTTGTCATCTTTCCACCCCCTAAATTGCAAATTTATGGTTTCCAATTGTCACCAAAACAGTTCGGGACCATATCCAAGAACTTGTTGCCGTTTTTGGATTATAATAATATAGTGCCCCATAAGTTGGGTCCCAGCCGTTCATGGCGTCACGGGCAGCATTATACGCAGACTGATTTGGCTCTAAATTGATTTGGCCATCATTCACTGCAGTGAAAGCGTATGGCTGATAAATAACCCCAGAAATTGTGTTTGGAAATTTTGAACTTGAAACTCTGTTGAGTATCACCGCCCCAATTGCAACCTGCCCCGTGTATGGTTCTCCCCTTGCTTCTGCGTGAATACATTTTGCAAGAAGATAAATGTCATTTCCACTTGAACTTGAACTATTTTTTGTGTTTGAATTAAGGCTCATGCCAAGAGCTGCTGCTGTTTTCTTTCCAACAATTCCATCGGCAGTAAGCCCATTTTTCTTTTGAAAGTTTTTGACCGCATTTTTTGTTTTTGTGCCGTAAATTCCATCAACAGAACCAGTGTAATATCCCCAATTTTTTAATTTTGTTTGAACAGTTTTAACTTGAGATGTGGTTAAAGATGCTTCCACTGAAACATTTGTTTCCAAAAAATTATAATCATTTTGCAACGAACAAAACATAAAACTTGAAAACATAAGAAAAAAAGCAATAATCACTTTTAAACTTCTTGAAATAATCTTTGTCATTTTAAACTCCTTTTTTCTTATGTTGCTCAAAACAAAAAAGATTATTTATTCTCTAAAAAAATTTTTTATGATTTCCAAAATTTTTGATTTATAAACAATGTTTGCGCTATTATCTGTTGAGGGAACAAAACACATTGGCGGATACACAACGCACCACCAGTTATCTCCTTTTCCACTTCCAAGTTCAACAATAAGAGCGTCATAAACATCTCCAGAAAGAGTTAAACTTTCATATGTCCTCGTTGGAAAATATTCACTTTTGATTTGTGCTTTTGACACATATGAAAAATTGTTGTTTTTTAAAACACTGTTTGCCGTTTGTTCTATTAGTGAAATATTATTGTTAACAATATTCACTGCGTCTTGTTTACTTAAAGCGTTTGACAAAAGCGGTGTTAAAACTTCAACAATTTTGTCTTTCACTTTATATTTCACTTCTTGATCAATTTTGCTGTTGCTGTTTGCTCTAATATGTATTCGAAGATAATCACTTGCATATGTTTCATCATTTTTTTGAGGTAAAAAGAGTGAAAAAGAAACAATTGCCACAAACATAACAACACAAATAAACACGCCTTTTATGTTAATCATATTAGCCTCCACAAAAATAATTAACAGAAAACAAAAAAGTTAAACAGAAAAAATAAAAAACACCAAAAAAATTTAGTGTTTTTATTTTTAGATATTAGTTTTCAAACATTTTTTGCCTATAAACAACAATTTGTGTTGGTTTTGTTATTGGAAATGAAAGGTCTTTGTTTTGCTCCCTCAAAACATCAGGGCTAACCAAAAGTTTCTTTGCAACGTCCCAACAATTGTTTGCAGAGTTTATCACATATATTCCCATTGAACATAGTTCTTGTTTTCTATCTTCTCCAACTGTTACATTGCTCACAACAACTTCATCATTTATTTTGCTCACAACAACATTTATTGCAACATCAATTATGGCATCAATTTCTTTTGCTCTTTTGTTCCTTGCTTCAACATCTTTGATTTGCACATCAACAAACAATAAATCATCACCGCAAAGTTCGTCATAT
>JAEETG010000021.1 GCA_016290255.1 Clostridia bacterium | reverse complement strand
GTTAACTTTACCCCAATTCTTGCGGTCTTTAATGCAACAAATGCTTTTGTGATTTCGCCTGGTGCTCTACTATTTATTTATCTATTATGTTTACTACTCAAAACAATTTTCTATATTGCAGTTTCACTTGCAATATCTGCAATATTTTGGAGCAATGTTGGTGCTGTTAGTATATCAATTGTTTTATACTTTATAATTAGTATTATGGGAACAATATTTGCGCAATCGTTCTTCTATGGATTTATTCCTTTCAGTAACCTTGATTTGTTTAAATTCTTTGGAGGTTCATTTGTGTCCACTGCAGGTGGTTCACTACTATCCACAATATTCTCGTCATCAATATTCCATGGCGTTGGATTCACCTATTCAATTATTATGAATATTATTTTGATTGCAATAATTATTGTTAGTTCCTACTTCATCTTTCAAAAGCGTGAATTTAAATAATAAAAAAAGATTTGTGAAAACAAATCTTTTTTTTGGCAGGGGAGCAGAGAATCGAACTCTGACCAATGGTTTTGGAGACCACTACTCTACCGTTAAGCCACTCCCCTGTATTTCTCTATTATATAAAAAAAACAAAAAATAGTCAATAGAATAATAAAAGTTGTTGCCAAAAAACAAAAAATTAATTATAATATAAGTAATAAATGTGTTGTGGGAGAAAAAATGAAAACTGTTGAAATATACACTGATGGTGCATGTAGCTATAATCCAGGCCCAGGTGGCTGGGGTGCCGTTTTGATATATAATGGAAAAGAAAAGCAACTGAGTGGTTTTGAGGATAACACCACAAACAACAGAATGGAACTTATGGCTGTGATTCGAGCTCTAGATGAATTAAAAGAGCCTTGCAATGTTATGCTCTACAGCGATTCAGCCTATGTTGTTAATGCTTTTCAGCAGAACTGGATTGAAGATTGGCAAATAAGAAGTTGGCGAACAGCCGGGAAAAAAGCAGTTAAAAATGTTGATTTATGGCAAAAATTAATTGAATACACAAAAACACACAACATAACATTTAATAAAGTTAAGGGGCATTCAACTGATAAATATAACAACATTTGTGACAGCTTAGCAAGAACAGAAATAGAAAAAAGACAAGGAGTTTAGTATGTATAAAAACTTATCAAAACCACGTTTTATATTAATCCTTTGCGTTGCTATATTTTTGCTTGTTATTCTTTTTGCCCAATTTATCGTTCTAAGTGTTTTAAGAACAAATAATAAATCAGTTAATAAAGAACTTGAAATCAAAGAAAATCAATACGCCGCATCACAAGAAAGAGTTAAAGACGCCGAGTCAACAAAAGACGCTTTAAGAGATGAAGGTTATGTTTACAACGATGAAGATGTTTTAATTGAAGAATAGGAACTTGTTCCTATTTTTTTATAATAATTTTTAAGATTTTTGTTAAATAATTTTTGAATATCTATTTCATTTGCTCCCCTCTCTTTTAACTTTATTTCTAGGTTTTTAAAATCTCTATAATTTTTTATATCATCAAAATATAAATCAATTCCATTGAAATCTGTTCCAATCCCCAATGTGTTTGTTCCATATTTATTCCAAAACCAAAAGATTGCATCAACTAATTTTTTTGATGACACTAAATTGTTGGAGAAAAATTTTGGGTAAACAGTCAATCCAATATAACCTTTTGATTTGACAATTTCCTCAATTTGATTTTGTTTTAAATTTCTTTTATGTGGGAATATATCAAAAAACCCACTGTGAGAATTAAATATTGGATATTTTGTTGCTTGCACAAAATCCCAAAATGATTGCTCGTTCATATGTGCTGTGTCTATAATGATTTGGTTATTTTCTAATTCATTTATTAAAAAATATCCCATATTTGTTATAACTCCATTATCTAGTGCCCCACCACAAAGTTTGTTGTTTTTGTTGTGACAAAGAGTTAAACAAAAAACATTTTCTTTAACAACTTCTTCAAAATTGTTTGTGTTTAAAAACCACGCATTTTCAATTGTTTTTATGCACCTTGAATCCAAATAAGAAAATTTCTTTTTCATATCACAAATGCTGGCATCGCTTTCGTTATAAGAAAAGTAAGCACAGAAAATTTTTTTAACATTTGTTGGAACACAATTTAGATATTGCTTGATTTTGGATTTAGTTTTATATTTATATAATAAATCATTGTGTGAATCATAAATAATCATATTAGTATATATGCTAGCATAATAAAAAAAGACAGACTACTCTTTACTCTGTCTTTTATTTTATTTAGCGTATTCAACACTTCTTGTTTCACGAATAACGTGAACTTTAATTTGCCCTGGATATTCCATTTCACTTTCAATTCTTTTTGCAATATCTTTTGCCAAAAACATTGCTTTAGCATCATCAATTTCTTCAGGTTTCACAATTATCCTAATTTCTCTACCTGCTTGAATTGCATATGCTTTTTCAACGCCATCAAAAGAATTTGAAATTTCTTCAAGTTTTTGAACACGCTTGATGTAACTTTCCATTGTCTCTCTTCTTGCTCCATAGCGGCTACTTGAAATAACATCAGCTGCTTGAACCAAAATTGCTTCTATGCAAGAGAATTCAACATCGCCGTGGTGTGCTTCAATACAGTTGATAACTTTTTCATTTTCTTTATATTTTTTGGCTAGTTCAACACCAATTGTTACGTGTGTTCCCTCAACCTCATGATCAATGGATTTTCCAATGTCGTGCAAAAGCCCTCCACGTTTTGCAATTTCAGCATCAACGCCCAATTCTTCAGCCATCATTCTTGCCATAAAAGAAACTTCCAAACTGTGCTTTAACATATTTTGACCATAACTGGTTCTATATTTCATTCTTCCCAAAAGTTTAACAAGTTCAGGGTGAATGTTGTGAACGCCTGCTTCAATCACAGCCTGTTCTCCAGCCTCTTTCATTTCTTGATCAATATCTCTTGTAACTTTTGCAACTGTTTCTTCAATTCTTCCTGGGTGAATTCTTCCATCTTGCATCAACTTTTCAATTGAAATTCTGGCAATTTCACGCCTAACGGGATCAAAACTTGAAAGAACAATGGCTTCAGGTGTGTCATCAATAATAAGGTCCACCCCAGTTGCTTGTTCAATGGCTTTTATGTTTCTGCCCTCTCTTCCAATCAAACGGCCTTTCATGTCTTCATTTGGAAGAAGAACCGTTGTTGCTGTGTTTTCACTAGTGATATCAGCTGAATATTTTTGAATTGCAAGAGCAACAATTTCAGTTGCTTTTTTGTTTGCGTTGTCTTTTGTTTCCTGCTCAATATTTTTTAAAGTTAATAATGCATCATGTCTTGCCTCATCTTCCATGGCTTTCATAAGTTCACTTTTTGCTTCATCTTTGCTGAGATGAGAAACTTTTTCCAACTCTTTTAATATTTTGCCTTTTTCAACTTCCAAATCATCAAATTTCTTTTCAAGGTCTTTTTTCATTGTTTCAAGTTCTTGCTTTTGACCATCAACTGCTTCCATCTTTTTTTCCAAAGATTGTTCTTTGTTGTTGATAAATTCTTCACGTTTAAGATATCTATCATTAAGTTTTTCAAGTTCTGCTCTTCTAGCATTTAATTCGTTTTCCGTTTCTGTTTTTATATCTAATGCTTTTTCTTGTGCTGTCAGTTTTGCTTCTTTAATAATATTTTTAGCATCTTGTTCAGCATTTTCAATTATTAATTTAGCATCTTGCTTTGCTTTATCTGCTTTCTTTTTCCTTATTATGCTAATAGCGAAAAAAGTGGCGATTGCCCCTAAAATTAAAGCCCCAACAACAGATATAACAAACACAACTGAACTAGCACCAAGCATCAAAACACTTGTTGAGTTCATTTTTGCTATCTCCTTTATATAATATATATAAAAATCTTAAAATTTCATTTTATACACTAATATTTTAAATGAAAAATTTTATTAAGTCAAGCAATATTTAAAAATAAAAAAACCAATAGAAACAATTTCCCATTGGTTATATTATTATAATACTGGTTTATTTTTAACAATTTCGCGTATTTTAGCCTCAATCTCTGCGCAAATTTGCGGATTGTCAAGCAAAAATTGTTTTGCGTTTTCTTTTCCTTGACCAATTTTTTCGCCATTATATGCAAACCATGCACCACTTTTTTGAACAATATCATTTTCAATTGCAAGGTCCAAAACACAACCCTCTTTTGATATTCCTTTTCCATAAATGATGTCAAATTCTGCTGTTTTAAATGGTGGAGCTAGTTTGTTTTTCACAACTTTAACTTTTGTTCTGCTTCCAACAGCATCTGCACCATCTTTTATGGTGTCACTCTTTCTAACATCTAGTCTAACACTAGAATAAAACTTTAGGGCCTTTCCTCCTGTTGTTGTTTCAGGGTTACCAAACATAACTCCAACTTTTTCACGGAGTTGGTTAATAAACACAACACAAGTGTTTGATTTATTTATGATTGCTGTGAGTTTTCTCATTGCTTGGCTCATAAGTCTTGCCAAAAGTCCAACATGAGAATCTCCCATTTCCCCATCAATTTCTGCTCTTGGTGTGAGGGCAGCAACAGAGTCAACAATAATTAAGTCAACTCCGCCACTTCTAACCAAGCTTTCAACAATGTCTAGAGCTTGTTCACCATTGTCTGGTTGTGAAATGAAAAGGTCATCAATCTTAACTCCAAGTTTTTGAGCGTAAATTGGGTCCAATGCGTGTTCAGCATCAATAAAAGCTGCAACACAACCTTTCTTTTGTGCTTCAGCACAGATATGCAAAGCAACTGTTGTCTTACCTGAACTTTCTGGACCATAAATTTCAACAATTCTTCCTCTAGGAACTCCGCCTATTCCAAGCGCTAAGTCAAGAGTTAAGCAACCTGTTGAAAAAACATCAATGTTTTCTTTCACTGTGTCACCTAGCCTCATGATTGAACCTTTTCCAAATTGTTTTTCTATTTGAGCAATTGTTTGTTCCAAAAGCTTTGCTCTATCTGTTTCGTTCATAATTAAATCCTCTCTTTTTGTTCATTTGTTCTAATTTTAGCATATCATTTTAAAAAAGTCCACTATTTTTCTTAAGTTTTTTTAATATTTTAAAAATTGCTGTTTGAATTATAATATTTGTTATAAAACTCTTTGACTGGCTAAAGGTGAATTTATATAAGTGAATCGCTTCCTCATCGCCAATTGCAATATAATATTTATCTCCGTCTTTATATAAAACAACTGCAATATCGCCACTTTTTTTGTTGAGCATATAAAATGCTGTTTCATAAATTAATTCCTCGCATGAATAGCCCATTTTTTCCAGGATATTTTGAGGAAATCCAACTTTTTTGACTAGTTCTTCATGATTGTAAATTTCAACGAATTCTTTCACATTTTTGCCATATGATTTTAAATTGTTTTTTAATAGATATTGAAATTGCCCCGCTGTGAAAAAATCACAAAAACAAAGTTTAATATTTCTTAAATCCAAAATTTCTTCCAGTTTCTCATAGAGTGTTTCTGGTTCGTCACTATAAATATATTTTTCCAATATTTGATATATTTGCCTTAAATATGTGTCAAGCGCTTGGCTTTTGTAGAAATCAGCGTCAACCAAAACATCAATTTCACAGTCTAAAAAATTTGATGTCACATAATATTCAAAATTATGTGGGTTGTTAATCACTTGCAAGGCTTTTTTAATTTCGCTGTCACTTATTCCATATGTTTTTATAACACTAAGATATTTTGTTGGGGCCAGCAATGTTTTTAGGAATTTGTCATCAATATGATTAATGAAACCAACATTTTCAATATTAAACAAGATGCAAAATCTTTTGTTTATTTCATCCTGCCAATAT
>JAEETG010000020.1 GCA_016290255.1 Clostridia bacterium | reverse complement strand
ATTGAAAAGTTGACTGAAAAACCTCTATAATTTGTTATAACAGTTCATTACTGATAATATAATAATATATGGATTCAGATAATGGTGTTGAGATTTTGTCTAACAAAAGAAGTGGACTAAAAGATAAGCTTTGGTACTTGGAGCTTTTTATTGTGTCACTTCTTTTGTGTTTTTTGTTTTCAATAATTTCACAACTACTTCTCATAAATGCGAATTTAGCCCTTGCTCTTTTTTTGGTTTTGCTTCTTATTTTTGTTAGTGTTGTTTTCGACATAATTGGAGTTGCGGTTGCGGCAAGCAACATCAAACCATTTTTGGAAATGAAGAACAATAAAAACACTAGGGGAGTGGAGATGGCAATGCGCCTTGTTAAAAATGCCGACAGGGTGTCATCCATCTGCACTGATGTTGTTGGAGACATCTGCAGCATTGTGAGTGGGGCAAGTGGTGTTGCCATTTCAATTATTTTGATATCAGAACTTCCAAGTGTGAGTGGAGCATTTTTGTCAACTTTTGTGAGTTCCATAATTGCTGCTCTCACTGTTTTGGGGAAGGCTTTGGGGAAGAATTTTGCTCTCACAAGTTCAACAAAAATCATCCATTTTGTTGGGAAATGTTTGTCTATTTTTAGTGGAAATTCAAAAAAAGCAAAAGTCAAAAGGCGGAAAAAGCCCTAAAATAAAGGGTTTTGGCCATTTTAAAAATTTTTGAATAATTATGCATAAATCTATTGCATAATTATAAATTTTAATGTATAATGTATTTATACATAAAATTGGAGATAAGACAAATGGCAAGGTCACTAAGACAATCAAAGATAATTGAAATCATAACAAACAATGAAGTTGAAACACAAGAAGAGCTTGTTTCAGCTTTGTGCCTTGCTGGCTTTGATGTCACCCAGGCAACTGTTTCCAGAGACATAAAAGAACTTGGGCTCATCAAAATTGTTGGGGAGACAAAGAAGTATCGTTATGCCTTTGTTGGCAATGGAGACAGTGTTGGAAGCAATAGGACCGCAAACATTTTTAGGGAAGCTGTTATGTGGGTAAAATACATCAACAACCTTGTTGTGATAAAAACCATAAAGGGAACTGCTCAGGCTGTTTCAAACTTTGTGGATAGGCTTGGCATCGAACATGTTATGGGGTGTGTGTATGGAGAAGACACTGTTATGGTGATTATTGATGACCAAAGTTTTGTTTCAAAGATAAGCACAAGACTCTCTGAAATTTTGGAAAGTTAAAAATTTTTAAAAAAATTTTAGGCAACTATGAAAAAATAGTTGCCTTTTTTGTTCATTTGTTCTATAATAAAATTAGAACAAATGTTTGAGGTGAGATTTATGTTAACAAAAATAAGGGTGCAAAATTTTGCTTTAATTGATGATTTAACTTTGGATTTAGAAAAGAACCTTGTTGTGTTTAGTGGTGAAACAGGCTCGGGAAAATCAATTCTAATAAACGCCATAAGTTTTTTAATTGGCGAAAAGGTGGACAAGTCTTTTGTTCGCTTCGGGGCAAACTTTGCTCAGGTTGAGGGAATGTTTGTTTGCAACGAGCAAACAAAAAAAGTTTGTGACGAACTTGGAATTGAATGCCAAGATGAGATTCTAATTTCCAGGAAGATAAAGTTAGACGGGAAAAGTGAAAATAGGGTTAACGGAGCAATCATAACAAACTCTATGCTCAAGAGGCTAACTTCAACCATGGTTGACATTTATGGTCAGCACGAGCATCAATGCCTTTTAAATGAAAACAGCCACATAGATTTTGTTGATGCAATAAAGAAGCCAACAAAACTGGAAGAATTAAGTGTTGTTTTGGGAAAATTTGGCGAAATAAACAAAAAGCTTAATGAGTTTGGTGGAGATGAGGGGAAAAGGCAGCGTGAAATTGATATTTTGGATTTTGAAATAAAAGAACTAAATGACGCTGAACTAAAAGAGGGTGAAGAGGAAACTTTGCTTGAGAAGCAAAGAAAGTTTCAAAGTGTTCAAAAAGTGTGTGACAGCATCAGTGCTTCACTATCATCTTTAGATGGTGGAGAAGAGTTTTCTGTTTTGTCTGCTCTGAGTTTTGCAACAAAAAGCCTTAATAACGCCTGTGACGACAACGAAATCGAGCAGCAGCATCAAAGGCTTTTAAATCTTCAAATCGAACTGGAAGACGTGAAAGAAAGCCTTTGTTCAATTATGGAGTCATATAACTTTAGTGAAAGTGAGTGTGAAGAAGTTGAGGCAAGGCTTTCTGTTTTAAAGAACATTAAAAGAAAGTATGGTGGAACCATTGATGAAGCCATGAAATATTTGCAAGAGGCACAAAAGAAACTAGAGTTTTTGCAAAACAGTGATTACGAATGCCAAAAACTTGAGGAAGAAAAGCATGTTCTTTTAAAAGAAGCCAATGAATTATGTGACAATATAACAACTCAAAGAAAAGAAAATGCAAAAATTTTGGAAGAAAGCATTCAAAGAGAACTAGCATATCTTGGAATGAAGAATGCAAAACTATCTGTCTGCTTTGAAAAATCAGGAAACATAACAAAAAATGGAAATGATGTTGTTAAGTTCATGTTTTCAGCCAATAAGGGAGAACCACTAAAACCACTAACAAGCGTGATATCAGGTGGAGAAATGTCAAGGTTTATGCTTGCTTTCAAGGTTGTTATGGGCAATAAAAATGGTGCAAGCACAATGCTTTTTGATGAGATAGACAATGGAATTGGTGGTGAAGTTGGATTTTTTGTTGGAACAAAACTAAGTGAAATTGCAAAAAACTCACAAGTTATTGTTGTAACGCACCTTGCAAGCATTGGAGCAATGGCAGATCAACACTTTAAGGTGTTTAAAGAATGTGGCCAAAGAACTTCAACCAAAGTTGTTGAACTTGATAGCGATCAAAAACTGGCTGAAATTGCCCGCCTTGCGGGTGGAATTAGCGAAGGCTTTGCTTACACATATGCAAAAGAACTGAAACAAAAGGCACAACAACTAAAATGCTAAAAATTTTAATACATATTTTTTAAAATATAAAAAAGACTATACTAATAAAGGAGTATGGTCTTTTCTATGCTAAAAACAATTAGAAACATCATGATTATTATGCTTTGTTTTGTGTTTTGTTTGTGTTCTCAAAATGAGGAAGATATCTTTGCTGAAATTCAGCAAAATGAGCGAACTTCACATGTTGTGTTGGGTGGTGACCTGATTGGAATTGAATACACTCCCAAAGGGCTTCCCATTGTTTCGGTAAGTGATGAAATAAGCACGGGGCTTTGTGTTGGTGATGTTTTATATGCTATAAATGATAATGTGATTTATAGTTCAAAACAGGTATCATCGCTTTTAAATGGGGAAGATTGCGGCAAAGAACTTTGTGTTACATATTTTAGGAAAGGGAAAGAACAAAGTTTGTTTTTAAAACCAACATATGATCTTATATCAAAAAAATATGTGCTTGGAGTGTGGGTTAAAAATGAAATAAGTGGAGTTGGAACATTAACATACATAAACCCAAACACTGGCTATTTTGGTTCACTTGGTCACCCCATAACAGTTTTTGGAGAAAGTGAAAAAATAGGTGTTCATTCTGGGAAGATTTATTCATGCAATATTGTTGGAATTGCAAAAGGTGCAAAAGGTGTTCCAGGGGAACTTAGAGGGGTTATTTCCAAACATGATGTTTTGGGAAGTGTTCAAAAAAATAATGAGTATGGTGTTTTTGGAACAATAGAAAATTCAAAAATGCTTAAAAACAGCAGTAGGCTAATTGAGGTTGGGGGCAGAAAAACCATAAAGCCAGGCAATGCCAAAATATATTGCTCTTTAAAAAAGGGTGAAGTTAGGGGGTATGACATACAAATAATTAAAACAAACTATCAAAATGTTTCTAATGAAAAAAGTTTGGTGTTTAAAGTTGTTGACAAAGATTTAAT
>JAEETG010000019.1 GCA_016290255.1 Clostridia bacterium | reverse complement strand
TTTTGCAAAGTGAGCAACCTTTTCCACCACACTTTGGACAAGAAGCATCTGCCTCAACTGCAGGCTCTGTGAATGGGAAATATGATGGACGAAGTCTAACCTTTGTTTTCTCTCCAAGAAGATATTTGATGAACTCTTCCACTGTTCCTTTTAGATCTGCCATAGAAACATTTTCATCAACAACCAATATTTCAAGCTGATGGAAAACTGGAGAGTGTGTTGCGTCTTCATCAACACGGTAAGCAGGCCCTGTTGAAACCATCTTGATTGGTGGCTTATATTTTTCCATTGTGTGAATTTGAGTTGCAGATGTGTGGGTCCTCAAAACAATTTCATCATTAATGTAAAATGTGTCTTGCATATCTCTTGCTGGGTGATCTTTTGGAACATTTAGTGCCTCAAAACAATAATAATCTGTTTCAACATCTGTTCCAACTCTCACTGTAAATCCACGTTTTACAAAGAAATCCATAAGTTCTTTTTGAGTGAGCGATATTGGATGCATTGTTCCCATGTTTTCTGGTTTCACTGGAATTGTGACATCTATTTTTTCATTCATGAGTTTGTTTTGCAGTTCCATTTCATCAAAATTTTGAGCTTTTTCTCTTAAGAGTGTGTCAATTTTTTGCCTACACTCATTTAGGATTGCACCAATTTTCGGTTTTTCTTCAACAGGAACATTTTTAAGTTCTCTCATAAGAGCACTTATTTCCCCAGTTTTACCCAAATATTTTGTGTTGATTGCAAACAAGTCTTGTTTATTTGTTGCATTTTCAATTTCCTTTAAAGCTGATTCTAGTATTTGTTTTGTTTTTGTTTCCATTTTTTCTCCTTTTAAAATAAAAACTCCGCCCCCAAAATTAGGACGAAGTTATCTCCGTGTTACCACCTAAATTCTTTTCAAATTATGAAAAGCTCTCATTTACGGCTATGTCGTTGCCAACGCTCTCCCTACTACCATTTCAAGAAAGTGCTAGAAAGTGAATTCGCAAAAACTGTCAATGGGCATTCTCACCTTTATCCCTCTCTGTTATTGCTTAAGTTTTTGTTACTAGTCTTTCATCATCGCGTTTATTTAGAATGATGAAAGTATTTTAACATATTTATTTTTTAATGTCAACAAAAAAACTTAATCTGGAATCAAGTTCATCATTTCATCTAAGCTATCAGAATTGAGATATGTGCTTGGTATTTCTCCAACCAAAATTGCTTCACATATGAGAATATGGCTGTTCACAACAATAGATTTTGTGGCTGTTGGCAAAATAAGTTCAACATCTGTTTGAATGTTTAAATATATTCTGTGGTTTGTTTGGTTAATTCCAGCACTTGTGAATTCACTTGAAAATTTTGAGTGAATTGTTGATATTGCCATGATATGAAATGTGATTTCGGGGCCAACACCCACCAAAAAACCAATTCCTGAAAGAGTTCCCAAAGGAATTGAAACTCCTTGATTTTTAATTAAATCCAAGTTTTGCCCAGCAACCTTTCCAACCTCTTTTGCTAGTTTGTTGACCATCAAACTTTTAACTTGAATAAAAACAATTTTGCCCTCTTGATTCGTTGTGATTTCAATGAGGTCATCATAAACATTGGATTCATTGATAACCGTTTGAACAGCAGAGTTCACTGCTCTTGATGTTGAAGACCTTGCCTGCGCTTCACTGGACTTCACCATAATTGGTTTCACGCAATTAGTAAAGAACAAAAGTATGAGTGTTATAAAAATAACAAATGCACAAAAGAAGATAAAAACTTTATATTTTGTTTTAATTTTTTTATAACGTTTTATTTTCATACAATAAATATATGCTTTAAAAAAATAAAAGTTACTTCTTTGTTTTACTGCTAAAAATTAACGCCATCAAAAACGCCATTGTAACAGCCACAGCAATTCCGCCAGCAGTTGCAGTGAGTCCTCCAGTGAAAGCTCCCAAAACACCATCACTCTGAGCCCCCTCAATTGCTCCCTTGGCTAAATTATAACCAAACCCCATAATTGGAACGGTCACGCCACTTCCAGCAAAAGCTTTCATTGGTTCAAATGCTCCAACACACTCCAAAAACACTCCCAAAAGAAGAAACGTCACCAAAATTCTTGCACTAGTCATTTGTGTTGTGATAACCAAAACTTGCCCAAGCATACAAACTGCACCACCAATCAAAAACACTTTCAAATACATCAAAAAGTCAAACATTTTTCCCCTCCAATTCAATTAGATGAGCAATGCATGGAATGCTGTCACCTTGCTGACTTGAAATTGTGCTCATAAGTGCCCCTGTTGCCACAACCAAAACTCTTTTTAAATTCCCAGATTTGAGCCTATCAATCACATATGAATTAAAAACACTCGCAATGCATCCACAGCCGCTACCACCTTGAAACACTTTTTGATCATTTGAGAAAATCATCTGCCCACAATCGCCATAATTGCTTTCAAGTTTATATCCCCTAAATTCCATCAGGTCTCGCAAAATTTCACTCCCAAGTTTTCCTAAATCGCCTGTTAGAATAAGGTCATAATCAGCCGGCTTTGTTTTTGTGTCTTCAAAAAAAGTGTAAAGTGTTTCAAGGGCTGCTGGAGCCATTGCACCACCCATGTTGTTCACATCACAAACATTCCAATCAACAACTTTGCCGATTGTGGCTCTAACAATTTTTATGTCACTTTTTTGTGATGACAAAATTGTGGCACCAGCCCCAGTTACCGTCCATTGTGATGTTGGTGGCCTTTGCGTTCCAAGTTCAAGTGGATATCTAAACTGTTTTTCTGCGGTTGAAAAATGACTACCAGTCACGCAAACAACATTTCTAAACCCATTTCCATCAATTAGTGATGATCCAACAATCAAACTTTCAACCATGGTGGAGCACGCACCAAAAAGGCCCAAAAAAGGCGCTTGAAGTTCACGAGCAGCAAAGTTTGATGATATTATTTGATTCATAAGGTCACCGCCAACCAAAACATCAATATCAGTTGTTTGCAGATTTGCCTCCTTTAAAGCCTCCAAAACGGCAGATAAAAACATCTTTCGCTCTGCTTTTTCATAACTATCTTGCCCAAACAAGTCATCGCTTAAAATTTGGTGAAAAAATTTTGCAAAATTGCCCTTTCCTTCTTTGGGACCAACAATTGAATAATTTCCAATAACACAAGGTTTATGCTCAAAAACAATTGTTTGCTTTCCTATCTTTTTCATAAATTCTCCTAAAAGATTAAAAATATTAAACCAACAACAATGCTGGCAATAACACCACTAACTATAACAGGTCCAGCAATTATGAACATTTTGGCACAAAGACCAAAAATCATTCCCTCCCTTTTAAACTCAAGTGCTGGGCTTGTTATTGAATTGGAAAAGCCTGTTATTGGAACAATAGACCCAGCCCCAGCATAGGCTCCAATCTTGTCATAAATTCCAACGCCAGTCAAAATTGAAGCAAGTGCAATCAAAATTATGCTTTCCCAGATTCCGGCGAACTCTAAACTCATGTTGGGAATAAGCATCAAAAGGTCTTTGATAACCTCTCCAATTAAACATATTAAGCCTCCAATCCAAAAAGCATGAAATAGTGACGGCCATGGTTTTGTTTTGGGTATTTTAGATTTTATATACGCGTTATATCTTTTATCTCTTTCAAAATCTTCCACTTTCCCCTCCTTAAGAACAAATATTTCCACAATCCATTAAAAAATACCGTGAGCAAATAAATAATTTGTTTGTTTTTGCAAAAAATAACAACAAAAAAAGGAGAACAAATTATGAAATTTAAAAAAACAATTTTAACTCTAGCCTTATGTGGCACATTATTTTTGGGAGGCAGCACTGCTTCTGTCTCCGCACAAACAACAAACAATGACGAACTTTTAACTTCACTAAACAACCTAGAAATGCAGGCAAGCAAAACTTACAACTTTGAAAATTTGGAAAGCATACTACTTGGTGATGATTATTATCTATTCTCAGAAAACAGCAATTATCAGATCTTAAACAATCAATCAAACAATGTTTACACAAATCCCCCCAAAAATGAACAAAACAAGCAAAACACACAAGATATGAACTACAACTCTTCGCAAAATCAAAATTTTAATGAGTACTATGCAACGCATAGCACCACTCAACAAAATGGCAATAACACCGCAAATCAAACAATCCTAAATAGCAACCAAAATGACACATACAAAAACAAAACCAATGGCACAAACCAAAACCAAACAACAACACCTTATACCGCACCAGACAATAATAACACAAATTCAAACACAACAAAAAACACCAATCAAGAAAACACAATAAAAAGTTCAAACAATCAAAGTTTTGGTTTTGATGCATACTCTCCAACAATCAAATCATTAAGTGAAAATTTGGTGAATAGCATCAAATCCTTAAAGCAAAAAATTGATAACAACTCTCAAAACAACCAAAATGTTATGCTCTATCTAAACACATTAAATAATTTTTCAAACAAATTGGAAGAAAACGATCGTGAAATGACAACAAACCTAAACAAACAATATGCAATAAGCAATAACAAAAATTATAATGATTTACAAGATGTTATAAATATAAACTTGAAAGCCACACTAAAATCTAGAATTGTTATTTTGGAATGTGCAAATGAGGCTGTATCAAACATCAACCAAATGTTTTACTCCACTTCAGCAAATCAAATTCAACCAAATAGCCCAAAAATACAAACTCCAAGTGACACCATTGTTAGGGCTTATGCAAAATAAAATTTTAACAAAAAAATAAAGATGGTTAAATTAACCATCTTTTTATTATGTGTTGAATTGTTTGATAATACCCAACCGCATTAACATCTTCACCAACAATTACAGCTATTTCATCAATAACACAGTTATTTTCCATAATTTTAATAACTCCCACCTTTTCCCCAGCTTTTATTGGGGCAAAAATCACTTTGTCAACAATCAATTCCGCACTAAAACTAGATTCTTCTCCCTTTTTTGTCACAACGCAAAAATCTCTTTCAGGATGTAAAATAATGCTGTCTTTTGTCGCTTTTTGAATGGTTACTCCTTCTCCCAAATCTTTTGAACTATCAACTAATTTTGTTTTTTCAAAATTATTAAAACCATATTCAAAAAGTTTTTCGCTTTCCTCAAACCTTGTTTTGCTTGTGCCCGCCCCCAAAACAACAGATATTAAACGCATATCTCCTTTCTTTGCTGTTGCACACAAACAAAAGCCCGCTTCCGCCGTTGAACCTGTTTTTCCGCCATCACACAAGTCATATGATTTAAGAAGCTTATTGGTGTTAGACATTGTTGTAACTCTTCCCTTTGGGTGAGAAAAGTTTTCCATCCAAATTGAAGAAAGTTTTAGATATAATGGATGTTTTAACACCTCTCTCATAACTAAAGCAACATCTTCTGCTGAACTATATTGCATTGGTGCCGGAAGTCCTGTTGAATTCACATAGTGAGTGTTTTTTAATCCAATTTGTTCCGCTTTTTGATTCATCTTGTTCACAAACTCTTTTTCGTTTCCAGAAACTTCCTCAGCCAGCATAACACTTGCATCATTTGCTGATGATATTATTGTTGCCTTCAAAAGATCCAAAACCCTATACTCGCCACCCTTTTCAATAAACACCTGTGAACCACCCATGTTTGCAGCGTTTTCACTTGCTGTGACCAATTTTTCTAAATCTAAATTACCCTCATCAACCCTTTCAAGCACAAGAAGAATCGTCATAAGTTTTGTAACGCTTGCAATAGGCATTTTGGCTGACATATTGTTTTCAGACAAAATTTTGCCAGTGTCATATTCAATCAAAACACTGGATTTAATGCCGTTGTCATCAACTTTTGAATAACAAATTGGCATTGAACCGCAAAAAAGAAAACATAAAAACATGAAAAAAGTCAGCACAGAAATTGATATTTTATTTAAACTTAACATAAATAATTCCCTCCCAAATTTATGTTAAGTATTTTTATATTTTTTATTCTTAACTTATCCCAACAAATAAAACCGATGTTATGTGTGGAACCACAATGCATTCAACCAAATAACAAATAATAGTTGAGCATATCATAACCAGCAAAAGCCCTTTATTCTCTCTTAAAAAGTTTCCACTAAAAACTGAATAACCAGTGTTCTTTTGATTTACGCAGCACGCAAAACAAACAACACCAACACACATAAGAAGAAAAAGCGAAATCAAATGAACTGGGAAATATATCAAAACAACATTAACAACTCCACCAAACTTATATAATGAAATCAAAATGGCACAATTGAGTCCAAACAAAAAAGAACGATATAAAAAGATAAAAAATGCAATCCAGCAAAGATAACATTTGCTATTAACACAAAACAAAAGAAAACATAACCCCAAAAAAGCAAACAATCTTGAAAAAAACATTGAAACAGCACTCGTTTTTTTGCCAATTAAACAAGCAAGAGTGGAATCAGGCAAATCTGATAACGAAAAGTTTTCAGCACGATTAAAGCCAACAATAAAACCAATAATAAGCCCCATTAGCACAATTAAGCCAAAAATCAAATAAGCCCATTTATTTTGTGCAAAATGTTCTGATATGGAATATTTTAAATAGCCCCTATTCCTGGCTATATTATATTTTTTAAACATACTAATTTATATGATGAAAATAAGTTCAATATGTTATGCTATATATAAAAATCAAGATAACCACATATGATTTCAATGGCAGCATTTGTTGTTGGAAGCGTTTTAAAAAACTCTTCATGAATTCCTGTTGCTTCACTAATTTTTTTGGTATCGGCTTTCTTGAGCGATTGCAAAAGCATAAGTCTTACCAGCCTTTCAACATTTTTTGCTGTTGTGTTGTGTTTTTCTGCAACTTTTTCATATATTTTTGACATTGGAAGTTTTTTGTATTGATTTAAAAAAACACAATATTTAATGCAGTCCTTAAGGAGCAAATATCCCCTATATTTTGGCCTTAATCCAAGAGAAATTAAGTGTTGATCCAAATTGAAAATTTGATAACTATCTTGTGGTTTGTTTTTTATGTTTTCAACAACCATTTCAAGATTATTATAAAAACTTCTTCGATAAATTAGGTCTTGACTTTTTGATTGGTCAAAAAAAACAAAGTTAACACCATTAAATAAGGTGTCTTTCAAATACTTTTCTTCCACCACATCATGAATATACTTGTTATCTGCTTTAACAATAACAAGTTTTGCCCTTAACAAAATTATTGTGGCAATCAAATTCCCAAAATTTGTGATGCTCTCAACAAAATATCCATTTTTCTTCAGTAAATTTCCAACATCATAATCTAAAAAGCTGTTGTCTTCATGATAGAATAATGCGTTCAAATTGTTGCTCCTTTTTCATTCTTTTTTAATTCTAGCACCATTATTTTATAAAAGTCAACAATTTTTTACAATATTTTACAAAATTATTCAAAAATAATATTTTTTACATCATCCAGTCAATATATATTCCAAAACCTTTCGTTGAATCATTGGTGAAAACATGTGTAACAGCACCAACAAGTTTTCCATTTTGAACAATTGGGC
>JAEETG010000018.1 GCA_016290255.1 Clostridia bacterium | reverse complement strand
CACTATTGTTGTTTCTGGAAACAAAGTGACAGAATTTGATGGAAATGCTGTTGACATTAACATTGTTCAAAGCAGTTCACTAAACAATGCTCTACTATCCATTAGAGTTAGTGAATTGTTTGGCGGCGACTTTTCTGACACACTTACAAGTGAAATCCAAAATATCAAACTCATTGAAGTTTTGGGTTCTAACCCAAGCAATGACCTATTAAACGCACTAATCACCAAAAATCCAAATGTGACAATTAACACTTTGGGTGATGAGATCAGCCACCTAACCATGGGTGAAGTGTTTGGCGCAGCCAAATTCACCTCTGGGATACTGAAAATTATGGATGTTGAGGACACAGAACTCTTGAATGTTGTTGACGAAATTAACAATTTTGATATATCAACCCAAACAATGGGGACACTGATTAATGAAGGAATCATTGATTTGGGAGACACAATAAACAAAGAAATCATGGGGGACCCAGATGACCCAGCTACTTATCCAGGTAGCCCTGTTTTGCAGAACAAAACCTTAGTTCAATTTGTGATCGATCTATATAACACAGTTTATCACTAATAATAAAAAGAAATGGAAATTTTCCATTTCTTTTTTTAATAATTTTGTGAAAATCATTTGGAAAAATTGATGATTTATTATATATTCATGATAGGAGGTATATGTTATTAATGAATAAGAAAAAAGTATTTTTAAGAATTTTGGCTGGATTTTTGGCCGTGATTGGTGTGATTGTTCTTGCGTTTGGTGGTTACATTCTATATTTAGTGTGTCAATATTATAGAATTTCGGACAACACAGAAATCACTGTTGAAAACAATCAAGAATCTCTTTTAAACTTATCACAAGAATACACCATAACCTCATATAATATTGGTTTTGGTGCATATTCTCACGACTTTAGTTTTTTTATGGATGCAGGAGAATATAAAAACGGCAAAAAGGTGAACGGAACTGGGTCTAGGGCCAAAAACAAGGAAACAGTTTTAACCAACACAAATGGAGCAATTGATGTGATTAAAGCACAAAGCCCAGACTTTGCTTTCTTCCAAGAGGTTGACACAAAAGCAGACAGAAGTTTTAAAGTTAACCAATACAAAATGATTCAAGAGGCTTTCACAGGTTATTCCTCATCGCAAACATCAAACTTCCACTCTGGCTTTTTGTTCTACCCTCTAACCAACCCACATGGTGCTGTTAATGCAGGAATTTCAACTCTATCTAAGTATAAAATTGACTCAGTTGTTAGAAGATCTCTTCCAATTGATGAATCTTTCCCAACAAAGTTTTTTGACTTAGACAGATGCTTTAGCGTGAACAGGCTTCCAATTGGCGGAACAGACAAATTTTTGGTGCTTATTAACCTTCACATGAGTGCATACGATAAAGGTGGAGTTTACAGAGCAAAGCAACTAAAAATGCTCAGTGATTATGTTGCAGCAGAATACGCTTTGGGAAACTATGTTATTGCGGGCGGAGACTGGAATCATGACATTGCAGATTCAATTAACACTTTCCCAACAGAAATGAAAGTTCCAGATTGGGTTGCTCAAATTGATGAAGCATCTTTGCCTGAGCATTTCTCTTTTGCAAAAACAACAAACTGCCCAACATGCCGTTCAACAGACATTCCATACACACTCAGTGAAGATGAAACTCACCTTGTGAATTACACTGTTGTTATTGATGGATTCATGGTCTCCGACAATGTGAAAATCAATCTTGTGCAAAACATCAACACAAACTTTGAATTTTCCGACCACAACCCTGCCATGATGAAATTTGAACTATTATAACATAAAAAAGAAGCAAAAATTTGCTTCTTTTTTTTCTTATATATTTAATTGAAACCGCATTATTTATTTGAAATTATTACGCCTATTGTGATATAGTTATTATGAGGTATAAAAAATGGAAACATACAACAAAACACAGGTTATGAAACTCAAAACTCGCCTATTGCAAGAAGGAATTAAACTTGATGAAAAAACACAACAAAAACTTCGTGGTGTTATTTTTAATGACTATGTCACCTGCTCTGGCCTTATGCTGAAACTTTTTGGTAACAAAAAAAATGTGAAAGATTTAAAATCTCAATATCTAAACAACAGAGAATATGTGACCGCAGGCATCAATCAAAAATCAAAATATTCATTTTCCATAGTTAATGGTAAATTTTTAATAAAATATAACAACAAAACCGTTTGTTCAGATGTTGGCGTTTCAAAACCTAGCAAAAACCAAACAGAATGTTCATATGTTGCAATTCATGGTGACAGAATCAGGATTTCACTCGTTGGTGGCTGTGTTGGTGATTGCAAATTTTGTGGTTTAAATAAACTTGCTTACATCACCCCATCTTTTGAAGATATCAAAAGAAATGTTAATGAAATCATCAAACAAAAAGGCAATGTGACAAGATTGTTCTTCACAGGAGGGAACCCAAGGGAAAGCGATTTTGAAAACATTTTAAAAACACTTGAAAAAACTATTGCTTATTATAAAAAACAAGGTATTCAAAATTTTGATTATATGTTTGCACCTAGAGGAACAAAAAGTTATATAAATAATTCACCTAAAGAAGAGTATGAAAAACTTTTAAACAAAATAAAACAAATAGGCGTAACAACCGTTGCTGTTGACATGGAAATATATGATAAAAAGTTGTTAGCAAAATATGCCCCATTCAAATCAAAAATTGGAAGAGAAAACTATTTGTTGTGCCTAAAAACAGCTGTTAAAATCTTTGGTGAAGGAAATGTTCGTTCAAACATCATCGTTGGCCTTGAACCAAAGAATAGTTCACTAAAAGCAGTTGAAAGTTTGGCAAAAATCAAAGTGCAACCTTGCCTATCTCCATATGAACCTTATTATGCTTTGCCAGAAATCCAAAAACCAAGTTGGAAAGAACTTTATGATGTTTTTGTTGCATCAAACAAAATCTGCAAACAATATGGCGTTGTGCTTGCCCCATCTCTTTTTGCAACAGACACCCACAACTCCATTGCTTCTGCAAAAAATATTCCAATAACGCAAACTGAAAAATCAATGTTTTATTCAACACTAGAAGATTTAAAAAACTAAAAAAGAAGCAAAAATTTGCTTCTTTTTTTATTTTTGAATAACAATTAGGCTTAGACCTGGGTTTGCGTGAAAGAGGTCTATGTCGCCAACAACTTCTGGGCAAATTGCTTTAATCTCTTTCATTTTGTCTTCATTTAGGAACTCTTCTCCACGCAAAAAGCTCACAAACAGCTTTTTTCTGAGGCAAATTTGAGACCATGTTTTGAGTGATTTTTTAATTTCTCCCCCAACGCCGTTTGAACCATAACCATGAATTATTTTTAAAACTTTTATGCCCTCTTTTTTGGAGAGTTCAATTTCAAGTTCAATCATTTTTAGTGCTTGATCAACGCTTGGCATAAATTCTTTTAGGTTTAGTGTTTTGTATTCCATAACTTTATTATATCATACTTTTAAAAAAAGAGCATGAAAAATCACGCTCTTTTTCGTTAAAAATTTTTATGCTTGTGCCATCATTTCTTTTTTGTTCTCTTTTAATTGCTCACGCTCTTTTTGCTCATTTAGCTTTGCTGAAACATCTCTTATCTTTTTGTGAATGCCATTAATACGGTTTTCTGCCCTTTCAATTTCGCGATTTTGCATGTGAACCATTTGTGCATGAATTCTATCTTCTGATATTTCGTTGCTTGGCAAAACATCATACATTTGTTGCGCCATTCTCTCCCCAGCAACAAGTGTTGAATAAGCATCTTGCCTACTAACAGTTTCAACTGAAACAGATGGAACATTCTCCATCATAACATCCATAAACTTTTGAAGGTCTGCACCTTTCACATTCATAGCATATTCATAGCACCTATCAAAGTCTTTTTCTGCCAAAACCATTTTTTCAATTCTTTTTGCGTCAATGCCATCAATTTGTGCCACTTGGCTTGCATAATCATCCATTTTACCCCTAACAACACAATCTTCCAAAATTTTGAGTGTAATTCCATATTTTTCAACATCCCAGTTGTCATAACTCATTTGCCAAACAATGTATCTTTGCACTTTTTCCAATCCAGCTGTCTCCATTGTTGTTCTTATGAGGCCTTTGGTTTCTTCTTCGTCAAAAACATTGTGCCTTAGGTATGATTCAATCAAATCGCTCATTTTGTCATTATTATATTGTGAATTATTTTTTCCCTTTTCTTCACGTAGATTTTGCAATTTATCACGAAAAACTTGTCTATAATCCATAACATGAGGATAACTATTCCATAATGTTAATATCTTAGACACATTATATTTATCATTCACAATTTTTTCGTATGCTTTGTCACTGACTTTTAGGTTATTTTCCTCCAAAAGTGACAAATAATATGCAAGATTAACATGTTTCATTCCATCATGACCGAAAATTGTGTCAATCATAACATTTTCCAAAATCTCATATTCTTTTTTCATTGTTTTGTTTCTTTTAAAAACATAACTAAAAATACTGAGAGCATATTCATTTTTGGTAAACTTTTCAACAGATTGAACAATTTCTTTGATGTCATTTTCAAGTTTTCCTTCCAAAGAATATTTTTCTGCAACTTCCAAAATCTTGTCAAAAGATATGTCTCTCTTTTGATTACCATTTTGCCAATTGTTGATAATGATTTCAGCCATTTGCTTTGCTTTTTCTGGATTTTCTTCTCCAAAATCATGAATATATGAATAAGCTGAGGCTAGACTTCCATTTTGAGCATCTTTCAACAATACTCTTTTTTGTAAATAATCTTTCACAACTTCTATTTTTTTCTTTTTTTCCATTTTTTGCCCCCTCATTATATATTATATTATATCACAAATTCACAAAAAAGTCAATTTGTTTACATATTCCCAACAAAGCCTTATAAACAAAGAAAAGAACTTACTCCACAGTGTAAGTTCTTTTCTTTATTGTCAGTTAAACCTAAATAATTAAGCAAGTTCAACTTCAGCGCCAGCTTCTTCAAGTTTCTTTTGAAGTTCTTTAGCTTCTTCTGTTGGGACGTTTTCTTTAACTGTCTTTGGTGCACCTTCAACCAATGCTTTTGCTTCTCCAAGACCAAGTCCGCTAACTTCTTTAACAACTTTGATAACTTGAACTTTGCTTGCATCAGCTTTAAGTCCTTTCAAAACAACGTTGTAT
>JAEETG010000146.1 GCA_016290255.1 Clostridia bacterium | reverse complement strand
GTCTGGGCTGATTTTTGTTCCAGCCAAAATTTCATTGGACTTTTTCCTTCCAATACCGTAGATATAGGTTAAACCTATTTCCACTCTCTTATCTTTTGGTAAGTCCACACCTGCTATACGAGCCATTTATTCCTCCAAATTAATATTTTGTTTTTAGTTTAATTATTTTTTATCACTTAGTAGAATTAAATCAGCCGCCTACTAAATGAATTTGTTTGTTTAATTTTTACCTTTATTTGTAAGGCAAAAAGTTTTTTATCAGTTTTTCACTTTTAAAACTTTGTGCTTTGTTTAAGATTAACCTTGAACTTGTTTGTGTTTTTTGCTTTTTGAGCAAATAACCATAACTTTTCCTTCACGGCGAATAACCTTACATTTATCACACATAGGTTTTACTGATGGTCTAACTTTCATTTTCTTTTCTCCTTAAATTTATTTTAAGCATCATCTGAATTAGATTTATGTGGCATATTATTTGTTCTCCACACAATACGACCTCTTGTTAAGTCATAAGGCGACATCTCTAAGGTAACTTTATCACCAACAAAAATTCTTATTCTTCCTAGTGTTAATTTTCCAGCAGGATAAGCTGTGACGATATGCCCATTTGGCAATCTCACCTTAAATGTTGCGTTACGCATACTCTCAATAACTTCTCCTTCTGCTTTAATTGCTTCCTCTGTTGCCATTCTTAACCCCTTTTAATCCTTTTTTATACTCATAAAGTGAGTGATAAATCATTTGGTCATTTATTTTTGTTTTGCTCTCAATTTTTTGTGCAATCTCAGTTATAATAACTTTGGTTGCCTCAACATGAGCAATATTTTTCTTTTTTGGTTTTTTTATTGTTTTATATTTTCCATCTGCCACATAGCAATAATTAGAACTAGCAGTTAAAACTATGTAATACTCTCCTTTATCTCTGCCTTGTGTTGAACATACAATTTGACCGATTTTTAGTTCATTTTTCATAGATTTCACCTACACAATTATAGATTACAAAGTCAGAATTTCTACACCGTCTTTTGTGATAACCATTGTGTTTTCATAATGTGCTGCTGGCTCTCCGTCATCTGTTGACACAGTCCAACCGTCTTCATCAAGAAAAACCTCATAAGTTCCAAGCGTTATCATTGGCTCAACGGCAATTGTCATGCCCTCTTTTAGGAATTCGCCTGTTCCGGCTCTACCAAAATTTGGGATGCCTGGGTCTTCGTGGATTGAACATCCAACTCCGTGCCCTTGCAAATCTCTAACAACACCATAGCCATAACTTTCTGCATATTTTTGAACAGCCGCTCCAATATCTCCAACACGGCTTCCTGCCTTTATGTGTTTAATGCCCTCGAAAAAGCTTTCTTTTGTTACTTCAACAAGCTTTCTCTTTTCTGGGCTCACATTTCCAACACAGAATGTTCGTGCTGCGTCTGTGTGCATACCTTTATATAGTACGCATAGGTCTACGCTTACTATATCGCCATCTTGAATAACTCTATCTCCAGGTATTCCGTGCACCACCACTTCATTAACTGAAATGCATGTTGCAGCTGGATAACCTTGATAGCCCAAACAGCTTGGTTTTGCTCCACGACTTACAATATATTTATGGGCGAACTTATCAACTTCTTTGGTTGTCATTCCTGGTTTTATGAACTCTTCCACTTTGAGAAGTGTGTCACGAAGGATTTTTCCACTTTCACGCATTGCTTGTATTTGTTTTTCAGTTTTTACAATAATCATAAATAACTTACCACACTTTTAAACTAAAGATTTTTCATATAAAAATTTATGTCGTTTAAGATATTAAACTTTTAATTTTTCTTCTAAAAATTTATTAAGTTTATCACAAATTTCTGCATATACATCTTTCTTTTCTTGTTCGGCATTTATTTCAATCACTATGCCTTGTTTTTGATATTCCCTTATAACTGGCAAAGTCTTCTCTTCATATTGGGCAATTCTTTTTTGGAATGTTTCCTCGTTGTCGTCATATCTTTGTTCAAGAGTGGCACCACAACATGGACAAATTTTTTCTGGATGTTTTGATTTTGTTGTAACTCTTCGGCACTTTGGGCAAATGAGCCTATTTAGAATTCTCTCACGCAACATATCATAGTTTTCGACTTTAAGCCAAATAACTCCATCTATGATGAAATCCTTCATCGCTTCTTTTTGCTCTAAGTTTATTGGTGCTGTGTCTATTATGTAGCCATCAAATCCCTCAAGATCTTTCACTTGGCTTTTTAACACATCAATCACAATATCACTTGGAACAAACTTTCCAACGCTTGTGTATTCATACATAATTTTTCCGAGTTT
Organism: Clostridia bacterium; assembly: GCA_016290255.1. Taxonomy (GTDB): domain Bacteria; phylum Bacillota; class Clostridia; order Christensenellales; family UBA1242; genus UBA7584. Next base: position 8,589 of record JAEETG010000146.1, on the reverse strand, counting down.
TGTTTTGTTTCGAATTTCCGCTTTCACAGCATCACCCACAACAACATGCTTTAGGTTATACTGCTTTGCAATTTTATATGTGTGAGTTCCTTTCCCACTGCCCGGGGCCCCCAAAATTACTAACCTAATCATAACGCTCCCTCCAAACATGAATTACTTTCTATTTCAAAAAGCCTCTATAGTTTTTTGCTATAAGTTGAGCATTTAATTGCTTATCAAATTCCAAAGCAACACTAACAACGATAAGTAGTCCTGTTACAGTGAATGCGTTAACCAAGCTTCCACTGATGATTGTGTCTCTTGGAACAAGAGACAATGCAACCGTTGGGATTACAAATAGTAGTGATAGGTATAAAGCTCCAAAAAATGTTATTCTTCTTGATATTTTCTTTAAATAATCTGTTGTTGGTCTTCCTGCACGAATTCCTGGAATAAATCCACCATTTTGTTGAAGTGTTCTTGACACTTCTTCTGGATTAAACACAATTTGTGCATAGAAGTATGTGAACATAAAGATTAGAATTGCGTTAGCAACAAAGTATAATGCTGTTCCTGTTCCAAGCCATTTTGCCCACCAATCATAGAATGCATTTCCGTCACTTACACCAACAAGTTGCATGATAAGTTGTGGGAAAGCAACTAGTGCGGTTGCAAAAATTATTGGAAGAACACCGCTGCTGTTAACTTTTATTGGTATGTGAGTTGATTGTCCACCATACATTTTTCTGCCTTTAACTTGCTTTGCATAATTCACTGGAATTCTTCTTTCAGCTAAATCAACAAAAACAATTAGGGCAAAAATGATAAATAACATTGCTGCAAATATGATGATTGTCCAAAGTCCGTCCAAGTTTCCTTGGAAAACTCCTGAGAACGCACTGATAATTGCGGTTCCAGCTGAACAAACGATACCAACGAACACCAAAAGGCTAACTCCGTTTCCAATTTGCAAATCTGTTATTTTTTCACCAAGCCACAATGTGAACATTGCTCCAGAAACCAAAACAATAACGATTATTGCTGAAACACACCAACCTGGAATGCTTGAGCTTAATGCTGCTTCATTTATTGTTCCTGATGCTGAGAATGTGATCACAATTGCAATTGCTTGAACAAGGGCAAAAACAAGTGCTGTTATTCTGGTGTAGAATGTTATTTTCCTTCTCCCCTCTTCACCTGCACGAGAAAGTCTTTCTAGTGCTGGAATTGCAACTGTTAGAAGTTGAATTATAATTGAAGCTGAGATGTATGGAATAACACCAAGAGCCAAAATTGAACCGTTTGAAAGTGCTCCACCGTTTACAGAACTTAGCAAACTTAAGAAACCACTTCCCTCAACTGATGTTTTAAAAGCGCTTGTGTCTAGCCCTGGTATTGGTAACCAACAACCAATACGATAAATAAACAAAATAAGTAATGTTAATAACAATTTTTTGCGTAAATCTTTTGACTTAAACGCATCTTTTAGAGTTTGAAACATTATGCCTCCTCTATGTTTCCACCGGCCTTTTGTATTTTTTCAACAGCCGTTTTGGAGAATTTATTTGCTTTTACTGTTAATTTTTTGGTTAGGTTTCCGTTACCCAAAACTTTAACACCGCTTTTTTCTATTTTGTTTAGAATTCTTTTTTCTTTCAACAATTCTGTTGTTACAACTGTTCCATCTTCAAAAACTTCCAAATCTGAAACGTTTATAACTGAGAACTTGTCGCCATAAGGATTGTTGAATCCTCTCTTTGGCAAACGGCGAATAAGTGACAATTGTCCACCTTGGAAAAGTGAGCCTGGTGAACCACCAGAACGCTTGTTTTGTCCGTTTTCACCACGACATGATGTCTTTCCACGACCACTTCCCAATCCGCGTCCAACGCGTTTTACACCTTTTTTAGAATTAGGTGCAGGAGTAAGCATGTGAATATTCATATTTTCTTCCTCCCTATTCTTCCACTTTCACCAAGTGTTTAACAACTTCAATCATGCCACGAATTGCATCGTTGTCTGGCATAACTTTTGTTTGGTTAATTTTGTTGAATCCCAAAGCTTTCATTGTTTTTCTTTGCTTTGGTGTGCAACAAATAACACTGTGGATTTGTGTGATTTTTATTGTTTTTCCGCTTTTTGCTGCGGCTTTCTTAGGAGCTTTTTGTGTTTCCATAATAACCTCCTATTATAACTCTTCCACGGTTTTTCCGCGGAGAGCAGCAACTTGTTCTTTTGTCCTCAAAGCTTTAAGTGCTTCGAAAGTTGCTCTAACTGTGTTTATTTTGTTACTACTTCCTTGATTCTTTGAAGTAATATCTTTGATTCCTGCAAGTTCCAAAACTGGTCTTGCGGCACCTCCCGCAATAACTCCAGTTCCTTCTTTCGCTGGCATCAATCTAACTGTGCATGCACCATATTTCATGTTAATAGCATGTGGAATTGTGTTTCCTGCCATTGAAACTTGAATCATGTTTTTCTTTGCTGCACTGAATCCTTTTTCAATTGCATTTGTTGCTTCTCTAGCTTTTCCTGTTCCAACACCAACACGGCCTTTTTTGTCTCCAACAACACATAGTGCAGAAAAGCTTAGGATACGTCCACCCTTAACTGTTTTTTGAACAGAACGAATGTCAACCATTCTCTTTTCAAATTCTTCAGCTTCTCTTGGTGCTCTTTCTCCTCTTGGCTTTCTGTTTTTGTCGAACTTACCATTTTTACGTGGCTTTTTGTCTTGTGCTGCTGGTTTAACTTCTTCATTAACAGTTTCAGCGTTTACAACAACTGTTTCTTCAATTTTTTGTTCTGTTTCTGCCATAATATCCTCCTAAAACTGTAGTCCAGCGGCTCTTGCGCTATCTGTTAATTTTTTAACTCGACCTGTGTATAGGTATCCGCCACGGTCACAAACAACTGTTTTGATACCTTTCTTTAAAGCTTTTTGAGCAATTTCTGCTCCAACAACTTCTGCTTGTTCCATTTTTGTTTTTCCAGCAATTTTTGCTTTCAATTCTTTATCCAATGTTGACGCACTTGCAAGAGTTACACCCTTTGTATCATCAATAATTTGAACATAAATGTTGCTCACACTACGATAAATACATAGACGAGGGCGCTCTTTTGTGCCACTAACAGTTTTTCTAACTCTTTCGTGCCTACGTTGGCGTTCTTGATTTTTGTCAATTTTCTTAATCATAAACTTGCTTTCCTCCTCTATTATTTACCTGCTTTCTTTCCTTCTTTCTTGATCACAACTTCATCAGAATATCTGATTCCATATGCGTGATAAGGTTCGACCGGTCTGATTGCTCTAATGTTTGCAGCCATTTGTCCAACTGCTTCTTTGCTGATTCCTTCCACCTTGATTTCAAGTGGTGATGGGCAGCTTAGTTTGATATCTTTCATTGGTTTAACAGTCACTGTGTGGCTAAGGCCTAGGCTTAGTTCAATGTCTTCACCTTTTTGAACAGCCTTGTAACCAACACCGTTGATTGTTAAGTTTTTGCTAAATCCTTGTGTAACTCCAATAATCATGTTGTCAACAAGTGTGCGATAAAGTCCATGCATGCTGTTTGTTTGTGTTGTTTCGTTTGTTTTTTCAAAAGTTACAACTCCATTTTCAATGTTAACTTTGATTGCTTTGTTAACATTTTGTGTGAGTTCTCCTTTTGGTCCTTTAACAACAACATTGTTTCCATCAACTGTAACAGTAACACCTGCTGGAATGGTTATAGGTTTCTTTCCAATTCTTGACATAATGTTACCTCCCTATTACCACACATAAGCCAAAACTTCGCCACCAACATTTTGTGAACGAGCTTGCTTATCTGTCATAATTCCTTTATTTGTTGATATGATTGCAATTCCCAAACCGCTTAAAACTTTTGGAAGATTGTTAACATTTGCATATATTCTTAGTCCTGGCTTAGAAATTCTCTTAAGTCCAGAAATAACATATGGGCTAGCTGAAGATTCCTTTAAGGTAATGTGAATGTTTTGTTCAACGCCTTCACCAACAACTTCAAAGTTTGTTATGTAACCTTCGTTTTTCAAAATTTCAGCAATAGATACTTTAACTTTGCTAACAGGAATATCAACAGTTAGGTGTTTTGCACTAATTGCATTTCTAATTCTTGTTAACATATCTGAAATAACATCTGTAACTACCATAATATCCTCCTACCAACTTGCCTTTTTAACACCAGGGATTTCTCCTCTGTATGCCATTTCTCTGAAACAAATACGGCAAATACCATACTTTTTCAAAACGGCGTGAGGTCTTCCGCAAATTTTACAACGAGTGTATTCACGAGTTGAAAACTTTTGCTTTCTTGCTTGTTTAACTAATAATGCTTTTCTTGCCATTTTCTATCTCCTCCTACGCCTTTTTGAAAGGCATCCCAAGCTCTGTGAGCAGCGCCTTTGCCTCTTCGTCAGATTTTGCTGTGGTTACAATACAAATATCAAAACCACGAACTTTTTCGATTTTATCATAATCGATTTCTGGGAATATGAGTTGTTCTTTAACTCCCATGCAATAATTACCTCTTCCGTCAAATGACTTTGGTGAAACTCCTCTGAAGTCACGAACACGTGGAAGTGCAACAGAAATTAATCTATCCAAAAATTCCCACATTGTGTTTCCTCTAAGAGTAACTTTTGCACCAATCTTCATTCCTTCACGAACTTTGAAGTTTGCAACTGCTTTCTTTGCTGCTGCGATTGCTGGTTTTTGTCCTGTGATGAGTCCAAGTTCATCAACTGCTTCTTGGAAAGACTTTGCGTTGTCTTTAACATCACCAAGACCAGCGTTTACAACAATTTTAACAAGAGCTGGAACTTCATTAACATTTTTGTAATTGTATGCTTTTTGAAGAGCTGCAACAACTTTTTCCTTGTAGAACTTTGCCAAACGTGGCTTTTCTACAGCTTTAGTCTCTTTATTTTCCACTGTTTTTCCTCCGAACTATTTTGCTGCTTGCTTTGCTTGAGGTGTTTTCCTCTTTGTTGTTACTGTGTCGACCTTAGCTTTTGAAGCTACACTAGTATTTTGAGCCTTTTGAGGGGCTTTTTCTATTTTTTGAGACTTTGTTTCAACAACCTTTTTTGCTGTTGTTTCCTTTGTCTCTTTCTTTGTTTCTTTCACTTCTGGTTTTTGTTCAGATTTGGTAGATTTAACAACCTTTGTTCGAACTTCTCCATCCATTGTTTTCTTACATTTTTTGCACATTCTGTGTTTGTTGCCTTTTTCATCAATCAAATGACCGATTCTTGTTGCTTTTCCACATGATGGGCAAATGATTTGAACGTTTGAAACATTGATTGGAGCTTCTTCTTTCTTAATTCCACCCTTGTCTGTTTGTGAGCGAGGTTTTCTGTGTTTGCTAACAATGTTAACACCTTGCACTGTAACTCTGCTCTTTTCAGCATCGCTAGCAATAATTTTTCCTTGCTTACCTTTGTCTTTTCCTGCGATCACCAAAACTGTGTCGCCTGTTCTTAAATTACTGTTCATAGCCACATCTCCTTATAGCACTTCGTTTGCTAGAGAAATTATTTTCATAAATCCTCTGTCACGAAGTTCTCTTGCGATAGGGCCAAAGACACGGGTTCCTTTTGGTTGTTTGTCTTTGTCGATAATCACACAAGCGTTATCATCAAATTTAATACTACTACCATCTGCTCTTCTAACACCACGGTTGGTTCTGATGACAACTGCTTTCACAACGTCACCTTTTTTAACTGTTCCACCAGGGATTGCGTTTTTAACTGTTCCAACAATGATGTCACCAATGTTACCTGATTTTCTAAAAGATCCACCCAAAACACGGATACACATCAAAACTTTTGCACCTGTGTTGTCGGCAACTTTTAATCTTGTTTGAGGTTTTATCATAATAATACTCCTTTGATTATTTCGCTTTTTCTATGATTCTCACCAATCTAAAGTATTTGTCTTTAGAAAGGTGGCGAGTTTCGGCGATTTCGACCTTATCACCAACATTGCACTCATTCTTTTCATCGTGAACTTTGAGCTTTTTGGTCATTTTCACGATTTTCTTATAAAGAGGATGACGAACATTGTTTTGGATAGCAACTACAATTGTTTTATCCATAGCATTACTAACGACTACGCCAACTCTTGTTTTTCTGTGATTTCTTACTACTTCCATAATTCGTTACCTCCTTAATTAGCCTTTTTCTCTTTTAATTCTCTTTCTCTTAACACTGTTAAAACTCTTGCGATGTCCTTTTTAACGTTGTTAAGCATCATTGGGTTTGAAAGTTGTCCTGTTGCGTGAGAGAAACGAAGATTGAAATGCTCTGTTTTGAGTTCTTTGAGCTTGCTGTTTAATTCATCATTTGTCATATCTCTGAATTCTTTTGATTTCATTATTCATTTCCTCCTTCTTTAACTTCTTCAACTTTCTTTTCTTGTGCTGCTTTCTTTCCAGCAAGTCTTGCATCAACTTCTGCGTCTAGGTCAGCTTTGGTGTAAAACTTTGTTTTGATTGGCAATTTGTGGCTAGCAAGTCTTAATGCTTCTTTTGCAACTTCCTCACTAATTCCAGCAATTTCAAACAAAACTCTTCCTGGTCTAACAACAGCAACCCAACCTTCAAGGTTACCTTTACCTTTTCCCATACGGGTTTCCAAAGGCTTTTTAGTGTAGGATTTGTGAGGGAATATGTTAACCCAAACTTTTCCAACACGGTTCATGTATCTTGTCATTGCAATACGGGTTGCCTCAATTTGATTTGATTTAATCCAACAAGGCTCCAACGCAACCAAGCCAAATTCTCCGTTGCAAATTCTGTTTCCGCGAGCTTCTCTTCCAGTCATGCGTCCTCTTTGCATCTTTCTATATTTTGTTCTCTTTGGCATTAACATTATTGGTCACCCCCTTGCTTTGGGGTTTGTTTCTTTTCAAGAATTTCGCCCTTGTAAATCCAAACCTTAACACCCAAAACACCATATGTTGTGTGAGCTTCACAGAAACCGTAGTCAATGTTTGCTCTTAGGGTGTGAAGTGGAACTGAACCTTGTGCAAATTTTTCACTTCTTGCAATTTCTGCTCCGTTGATGCGGCCTTTGACCATAATCTTACAACCTTCAACGCCAGCTTTCATAACTTTTTGAAGTGACATTTTTATTGCTCTTTTAACCAAAACACGCTTTTCAATTTGTTGAGCGATTTGTTGAGCAATAACATTTGCGTCCATGTCTGGATTCTTGATTTCTTTTATGTTAAGTGTAATTGATTTACCATTAACAATTTTGTCTAAAGACTTTCTTAGAGCATCTATTCCAGCACCCTTTTGACCGATGATAACACCTGGTCTTGCTGTTAAAACGTTAACAACAATTTTTCCTTGATTTCCTTGTGTTCTCTCAATCAAAACACGAGAAACAGACGCATCTTTATATTGCTTTTGTATAAATTCACGGATTTTGTTGTCTTCAATTAGGTTATCTGCAAAATCTTTCTTGTCTGCATACCATGTTGTGTCCCAATCTTTAACGATTCCAACTCTAAAACCGTGTGGATTTACTTTCTGCCCCATAATTATTTGCCTCCTTCTTGTGTTGATGCTTCACTCTTTTCTGAAGCCTTTTTTGTTTCGACCTTTTTTTCTTGCTTTTCAGCCTTAACTTCTGCTTTTTCTGCAGTTTGAGCTTTTGCTTCTTTTGCAGGTTTTGCAGCAGCTTTTGTTTCTTTCTTTGTCACAACAACTTCATCTTTCTTTTCATCCAAAATGATTGTAATGTGACTTGTTCTCTTTCTGAGCATATCAGCACTTCCCTGTGAACGGTACCAATATCTCTTTAATGTTTGACCATCATTTGCAAAACATTCTGCAACATATAGGTCTTCTTTACTCATGTTTAAATTGTTTTCTGCATTAGCTCCAGCGCTTTCCAAAACTTTGATAATAAGTTCACTTGCTGCTTTTGGAGTTGATCTTAGTATTCCCAAAGCTGTGTTATAGTCTTGTCCTCTAATTAGGTCCAAAACAATTCTAACTTTTGGTGGACTAATTCTCAAATATTTGGCTGTTGCTTGTGGGCGTTTGTCACGCGTTGCTTTGAGCTTTTCTGCTTTTTCTTTCATTCTTTTAGCCATAACAACACCTCACCTTAGTTAGTCTTTCCAGCCACTTTAGAGCCAGAGTGTGCTTTGAACAAACGAGTTGGAGCAAATTCTCCAAGCTTGTGTCCAACCATTTCCACTGAACAATAAACAGGGATAAACTTACGACCATTGTGAACTTGAATTGTGTGTCCAACAAAGTCTGGATATATTGTAGATGCTCTAGACCATGTTTTAACTGGCTTTTTCTCGTTTGCAGCATTCATTTTTTGAATTCTTGTCATTAAACGAGTTTCTACAAAAGGCTTTTTCTTTAAACTTCTACTCATGATTTACTCCTAGTTTATTCTCTTTATAATCATCTTGCTGCTTGGTTTCTTCTTGTCACGAGTCTTCTTACCAAGAGCAGGTTTACCCCAAGGTGTGCTAGGGCTTGGTCGACCAATAGGCGCTTTGGATTCACCACCACCATGAGGGTGGTCAACAGGGTTCATAACACTACCACGAACAGTAGGTCT
>JAEETG010000145.1 GCA_016290255.1 Clostridia bacterium | reverse complement strand
GCTTTCTTTTAGAATTTGCCCCTTAAACTTTCCAATCATTGAGTGTTCACTGGTTCCAATCAAATATAGGTCTTCCCCTTCAATCTTATACATCATTGCATCCATTTCGGCAAAACTCATAACGCCAGTCACCACATCACTTCTAATCATAAATGGTGGAATAACATAGATGAATCCTTTGTCAATCATATAGTCTCTTGCATAGTTTATCATCGCTGAAACAAGCCTTGCTGCATCACCCATCAAATAGTAAAAACCATTTCCACTTGTTCTTCCTGCGCTTTCTTTGTCTAGACCACAAAAGCTTTCCAAAATGTCGGCGTTGTATGGAATTTCATATTTTGGCACTTTTGGCTCGCCAAACTTTTCAATTTCCACATTTTTGGAGTCATCTTCCCCAATTGGAACAGACGAGTCCATTATGTTTGGAATAACAAGCATTCTTTCTCTTATTTTTTCGCTTAGTTCATCCAAAACTTTTTCGCTTTCTTCAATTTGACCATTGATTAAAGTAACACGCTCTTTTATCTTGTTTGCCTCATCAATCTTTTTGTCACGCATAAGAGCGCCAATTTCATCTGAAAGTTTTTTCCTTTCACTTCTTTTTTGCTCTGTTTCTTGTTTTAAAGCCCTTGCTTTTTCGTCAAACTCTTTCACTTCGTCAACAAGTTTTAATTTTTCGTTTTGGAACTTTTTCTTGATGTTTTCCTTAACTAGTTCTGGATTTGTTCTGATTAAGTTTATGTCAATCATTTCTTACTCCTTATATTTTTAATAGTTTTAGCGCATCTTGTTTATCTATTGCTGTTAAGAAAAGATATAATCTTGGCCCTTTACTCTTTCCAAGAAGAAGATTGTAAACAATTTCAAAGAATCTTTTTTGTCTTGTTTTGTCTTGTTCTCCGTTTATTTTTGGAATGTCATAAAGAAGAGTTTGCATTTCTTCCGCGCTCAAATCTTTCTTTTCCATTTCGTCTGTTAATTTTTTAACCCACAACTTTTCTTCATCGTTCATAGTTTTAACAAAATCATCATTTTTCTCTGGAATTAAGCGAACAATTTCTTCTGGGCAATATGTTTCAAGCCAATGCTTGATTCTTTCAAATCTAGGCCTAATTTGCTCTTTTGTGAAGTTTTGACCAATTTTGTGGAACAAATCTGTTAACATATCTAGGTCAAAGTTCACAATTGGTGCAAATGATGCAATCAAACTTGCATCCACTGGAACAAAATCTTTTTCGTTTGTTGTTGATAGCGCAAGCTCCATAATTCTTTTAACCATTTCATCACAAGTGCCATCTTTGTAACTAGCATACATTCTGTCAAACTCGTGATACATTTTCAAAACATCACTGTCAAGAGCAATGTCAAAGCTCTTTTCTGGCAAAAATCTTGTGAACATCCAAAGCATAACTGCTGGTTCATAAACTTTCAAAAGAGTTGATGGTGACATGTCTGTTCCTGAACTTGAACTAATTTTCTTTGTTTGCCCTTTTAGGTTAATGAAATCATACATTCTGTATGTTGGTGGTTCAATTCCAAAAATTTGTCTTGCAATAACAGAAGACACTTGATAACTTCCGCCCTGGCTTGAGTGGTCTCTTCCACCTGGCTCAAACATAACCTTTTCTTCTCTCCAACGCATTGGCCAGTCAACTTTCCACACAAGTTTCACACAGTGGTCTTTTGTTACATCAACTTGACCAGAGTGACCACATTTGCACACATAATCAAGTTTTGTGCAGTCGTTACTAACTTTTGTAACTTCGGTGAAGTCATGCCCACATTTTTGGCAATATAGCTCCAATGGAACATACTTTTCTCTGTCTTCATCATTTGCATCTTGAGTTTTGAAACTCATCATAATGTCATAAATTTCTTTTCTTTTTTGAAGTGACTCAATAATACCCTTTGTATATCTTCCGCTTTTGTATTCTTTGGACTGAAAAATAAACTCGCAAGAAATTCCAATTTCTTCCAAAGCTTTCATAAGTGGTTTTTCAAAATGCTCTTCATAGCTGTTTTCTGTTCCAAATGGGTCTGGAACATCACTATATGGCATTCCAATATATTTTTCATCTAATGGAATTCCTTTTGCAATTTTTCTGAGCCTATCAAAAGAATCCCAAGAATAAATGAATCTAACATCTTTTCCTCGGTCTTTCAATCCCTTTCCAACAAAATAAGCTGTGATAATTTCCCTAAAATTTCCAATGTGCACAACCCCAGATGGACTAATTCCACAAGCACAAGTGAAAACTTGTGTGTCTGGGTGCTTTTCAATGAGTGTTTGTGCAACTTCATCTGCCCAATGCATAATAAAAATCTCCTTAAATTTATTTTATAGTATATTGTAGCTTTAAAACGCCTAAAAGTCAAGAATAAACAAGAAAATAAAAAGGGAAGTCAAGTAATAATGCTTGATTTTATGTGCCCAAAAAACTGTTTTATATTATTTTTTTGAAAAAAGGGTAGAAAAATTTTTTGTTATGTGATACAATAAAGGAAAATTAGGGGGAACAAAATGACAAGGAAAGAAAAGTTTTCTGCGTTAAAACGCTATTTTATAGCTGTTTTAATATCTCTTCCAATCTTGTTTTTGGTTGACATCTTGATTGCAAGGCATGTTCCAAATGTTTGGATTATTGTGATAGACTGCTTTATTATTGTGCTTGTTTATGTTTTGTGGCTTGTGATAACCCAAAAATATCACGACCACATAACAAAGAAAAGAACTGAATTTTTGCACGAAAAAGAACAGGAAGAAAAGGCTGAGCAAGAAAGAATAAGGCAAGAAAAAGAAGCAAAAAAACAGCAAGAAGAGCAAAAACCCCAAAAAATTATTCAAAAACAGAAGAGAAATTACACAAATTCCCCTTCAAAAAAACACAAGAAGAAAAAGAAATAAACCATAAAAGGAGAAAATTATGGCAAACAATCAAGAAGAACTTAAGGCAAGGAAACTTCCACACAGTTTAGACGCTGAACAGGCTGTTTTGGGTTGTGTTATGATTGACAAAGATGCTCCAGTTAGCATTTTAAACGACCTAAAAGAAGACGATTTCTACACCACTTCACACAAAAACATCTTTTCTTGCATGAAAACCCTCTTTTCTCAAGGAAAAAACATAGACTACATCAGCCTACAAGACGAACTTGAGCGTGTTGGTCTTTTGGAAAGCATTGGTGGAATTGGATATATTTCATCTTTAACAAACATTGTTCCAAGTGCCGCAAACTTCAAAGACTATATGGACATTGTTAAAAGAAACTCAATACTAAGAAAACTCATTTTATCCAGTCAAAAAATTATTGACAGAGTTTACGACAATGAAAACGCTGAAGATGCCCTTGCATTTGCTGAAAGTGCAATATATGGAGTTGCTGAAAACACAAATTCAGGAAAACTTGTTCACATTAAAGACAGTTTGAATGAAGTTATGGACAAATTCAACAAAATTGTGAAAGACCCAGATGCTCTTCAAGGAATTCCAACCGGTTTTGCTGGACTCGACAGAATTTTGCACGGACTCCAAAACAGTGACCTAATCATTTTGGCAGCCCGCCCAGGTATTGGAAAAACATCTCTTGCAATGAACATTGCTCTTCATGTTGTTTTAAAAGAGCATAAATCTTGTGCGTTCTTCTCTCTTGAAATGTCTGCCGCTCAACTTATGCAAAGAGCACTTTGCTCAGCAGCCAATGTTTCCATGGAAAAAGCTCTAAGGGCACAACTAGATGAAAAAGAATGGCGAAAACTTTTCCAAACAATGAACGAAATGAGCGAATCAAGGTTCTTTGTTGACGACTCATCACTCAACACTCCTGGAACAATCACCAACAAGTGCCGCAGACTTCAAAGAGAAAAAGGCCTCGACTTTATTGTTGTGGACTATCTTCAACTTATGAGCAGTGGAAAAAGAGTTGAATCAAGACAAAACGAAGTTAGTGACATTTCAAGGCAGTTAAAACTTCTTGCAAAAGAACTTAATGTTCCCGTTTTGGTTCTAAGTCAGGTTAACAGATCTGTTGAAAACCAAAGCAGAAAAGACAAAAAACTTATGCTTTCCGACCTTCGTGAAAGTGGGGCCATCGAACAAGACGCCGACATTGTTATGTTTATTAACAGAAAAAATGAAGAGGAGGACTCAAACGAAAGAGATTATGTTGTGGATCTATCCATTGCAAAACACAGAAATGGTAAACAAGGAACAATCCCACTATTTTGGAGAGGTGACAACACAACATTCCACGACCTCAACAAAGATTCAAATCTTCAAAGCCTTGAAAAATCAATGCCAAAAGAAACCCCAGACCAAAGTTCACTTGAAAAAGCAACCAGCGAACTTGCTGAAGAGGCTTACAAGAATTTGGCACCTCCTCAAGAGTTTGACAGTGCCCCATTTGATGAGCAAGAAATGCCAGATATCTTTGATGGAGATGAAATATAAGTTGAGTTTGAACATAAAAAATGGTGATTATGTGCCAAATTTTTTGCATTATACCCCATTTTTTGTGCACAAAAGCAAAAACATTTAAAAGTTTTTTAAAAAAGGTATTTACAACGCACCAATTGTGTGTTATAATATACCCGTAATAGAAAGGAGAATTGAAAGTATGGCAAAGAAACAAGAAACAAAATATATGGATGAAAGATATGTGTCAGACTTCATGAAATATTACATTGCAGTTTCAGAAGAATGTGGTGAGGAACCAGCATTAGTTCCTTTTAACGAAAAATACATATTGCTAGTTAACCCAAAAACTGTTGGAAGAAATCCTCGTTTTGAAGAATTGTTAAGTGACCTCACTGATGAGGTGGCAACAGCAATGAATTGTCAAATCAAAACAGACAGACTTGCACTAAAACTTGACTATATGCTTGCAACAAACAAAGAAAAAACAACAAACAAGCAACCAAACATTGAAGAAAAGAACAACAAATGTGGGCTTTATGCTGTTAATGAATTTGTTAACATTTTGGAAGCACAAGGATTGAGGCCATCTGACTTAATGCCTCTTTTGATTAACGAAAGATATAAATTTGACGCTGTTATGAAACATCCAAAACAAGCATCAAAAGTTCTTCCAAAGAAGAGAGTTATTGCAAACATTGTTGGTGCAAAAAGAGAATCAGAAAACATCATCAAAAAAGTTGCTGAAAACGCAAGAAATGCAAGAAAAGCAAGAGAAAATAAGCCTGTAACAAAAGAAGACAAAACAAAAAAGACAACATTTGCAAGATAATATAAAAAAGGAACAATTCTGTTCCTTTTTTTAGTTTGTTTTGGGCAAAATCACATTCTTTCTGGTGCTTTCATAACAAGGAAATATAGGCATTTCTTGAGAAGAGCATTGGTTAAAGTTGTTAGAGTTAAAAGATTTTGTGATTGAACTTTGTCGTCACTCAAAATCTTTATTTCGCTGTATAGTTTGTTGAATTCTGAGCAAAGATTCATCGCATATCTTGCAATATGGCTTGGGTCATATTCAGAGAGAGCATTTTTTATTGCGTCCTTAAAGTTTGGGAAAAGTTTCACAAGTGAAAAAGTGCTTTCTGGAAGAGTTTCATAGTCAATAACTGGCTTTAAGCCAAGTTCCTCGGCTTTTTTAAGAATAGAACAAGTTCTTGCATATGTGTATTGAAGATAAGGCCCTGTTTCCCCATCAAAGCTTATTGCTTTGTCGAGGTCAAACACGCTATCTTTTGTTGAAGTGCTTTTTAGAATTGTGAACACAAGTGCTCCAATTCCAATTTGTTTTTCCAAAACAGAAATATCACTTGAGTTTGTTCCTTTTTCTGTGAGAACGGCATGAGCTTTGTCTTGTGCAGCCTTAAACAAATCACGAATGAGAGCAACTGCCCCCTTTCTTGAAGAAATCTTCCCTGTTGGAAGAGATATTCTTCCTGTGGAAAAGTGGAAAACATTGTCCATATAAGGAAGATTCATAAGCCTTCCCACTTGGAACACTTGGTTGAAATATTGTTCTTGTTCAACCCCTGTCACATACACAAGTTTGTCATATTTATATTCTTGATATCTGTGAACAAGGCTAGATAAATCACGGGTGGCATAAATGCTTGCCCCACTTGTTTGCTCAACAATAAGTTTTCCCAAGTTATATTCACTCAAATCAACAAGAAGTGCCCCCTTATCTCTTATTGCAAGCCCCTTATCTTTTAGTGTTTGAAGAGTTTCTTTGTTGAACTGAGCATAATAACTTTCCCCTCTCCAGTCATCAAAATTGATGTCAAGTTCGGCATAAATTCTTTTTGCTTCTTCAATTGAAATTTCTTTGAACCAATCATAAAGTTCTTTAATTTCTTTGTCGCCCTTTTCAAGTTTTAAGAAACACTCACGACATTCATTCAAAAGCTCTTCATCATTTTCACATTCAGCATTGATTCTTATGTATAAATCCTGAAGTTCGTCAACTCCACGCTGTAAAACTTTTTCACGGCTTCCATATTTTTTGTAGGCGGTGATAACTTTTCCAAACTGAGTTCCATAATCGCCCAAATAGTTAAGCCTTTTTACGTTGTAACCAAAATATTCGTGAAGTCTGCAAAAACTTTCGCCATAAACAGTTCCACAAAGGTGGCCAACGTGTGGGTTTTTTGCAACGTTTATTGAACTATATTCAATTAAGCAAAGTTTGTTGTTTCCAATGTTTTCGCTGCCATAGTTTTCAATATTGTTTTGCGTGTCTTCAACAATTTGTTTGCTGAAATATTTTTCGTTTAAAAACAAGTTTAGATATCCATTCAAAACTTCCGCTTTTGAAATGATGCTGCTGTTTAGGTTTTCTTTCAAAGAAAGAGCAATATCATTTGGGCTTTTGTGAAAAATTTTTGCAAGTGAAAAACAAGGCAATGACAAATCACCCATTTCTTTTTGAGGTGGAACAAGCAGAAGTTTTTCAACATCACTTTTTTCCATTCCTTCAATTTTTATTTCTCTTGAAACAATTTCTTTTATGTTCATAACGAAAATTCCTTATTTTTTACTATATTTTCATGTTTTTCTGCATTTTTTTAACCGCAAATTTTGCAAAACTATTTTTTTAATACCAACAATTTGTTAATTGCTCTAGTGGCCCCAACATACAAAAATTTATTTTTATTTTTGTGTTCAAAAAGTTTTCCTTTTTCAACCAAAATAACGGTGTCAAACTCGAGGCCTTTTGAAAGAGCAATTGGGCAAACTTCAATGTTTGCTCCAGCAACCGAATAAGCATTTTTAACAAAACTTATTTCATTAACTGATTTTGTTTTTGAAAGTTCATCAAAAATTTCTTTTGCCACACTTGTGTCACCTGTGATGATTCCAACTGGCTTGTGTTTGTAGTCCACTTTGCTTAATATGTTTTCAATTTGGCCTATGTATTTTTCATTCATAACAATTTCTTCAACTGGCTCGCCATATTTAAGCCTAAACGCATTATGCCTTGGGTTGTCAATAAGGCGGGAAGAATAGTCAACAATTTCTTCAGAAGACCTATATGTTTTGTCGAGAGTTACAAAATTAAACCTGTTTTGCAAGTGCTCAAGTTTTCCAATATCTTCCAAACTGTTAAGTTCTCCAGGAACTGTTTTTTGGTTTATGTCTCCAACGATGCAAAAGTTTGAGTGATTATATATTCTTGTTAGGAAATCAAAAAACAAAAGTGGGTAGTCTTGAGCCTCGTCAATCACGATGTGCTTTAGGTCAACTCGTGTCACAATGTTTTGAGATAGTTCTTTTAGTGTGCAAAGAAGAACTGCATCTTCAAAATATAGTGGTTCATCAACATCAAGAGCAGAATAGCCAAAGTCTGCCATCATTTTGTCATAAAGTTTAAAAAGTGTTATTGGCTGGTTCACATTTTCACTAATTTCATTTAGAATATATTCTTTTTTGCCAACATCTTCGGTTTTTACATCTTTATATATGTATGTGGCAATTGCATATATCTTTTCTCTATATTTTGCGTGTTTTAAGTCTTCTGTGAGCATTTCGTTGAGTTTATCTTTTTCATATGTTTTGTCATCAATTGTGATGTCGCTAACAAAACGCAAACTGCATCCAAACTTTTCAAGCCAATCTTTCATCTTTTCACGCATTGAATAACTCAGTTTTTGGTCAATCGCCTTTTGATACTTGAAGTTCAAAAAGCTGTAACGCATAACAAACTCATCTGTTGATTCAACTGGTTTGGAAGTTTTTAGCATTCTTCTTATGAACTTTGGAAAAGTTGCACTTCTGGTGTTTTCCTCTCCAAGGTCTGGAAGAACCTGACCAATGTAAGTCAAAAACGCTTCATTTGGGCTAAAGAACAAAACATTTGCCGATTTCAAATCTTTCAATCTATAAAGAGCATATGCAATGTGGTGAAGAGCAATTGTTGTTTTTCCGCACCCAGCATAACCTTGAACAACCAAAATGTCATCTTTTAGGTTCCTTATGATTTCATTTTGTTCTTTTTGAATTGTGGAAGCAATGTTTTCAAGCCTTTCGCCTTTTGTTTTCGCCAAAACCTCACGGAGATATTCGTCAAACAAATTGATGTCAACATCATAGAAATCTTTGAGTTCACTTTTTTCAATTTCGTATTGTCTTTTTAAGGTTATTTCGCCATTTATTTTCCCGTCTGGAGCATCATAACTTGCTCTTCCTTTTCCAGACTCATAGAAAAGTTCACTAACTGGAGCACGCCAGTCAATCACATAGAGTTCTTTGCTTGTGCTGATGCTCATAAGCCCGATATAAAGTTTTAAAGCCTCATCATCGCCATCAGGAACAAAATCCACTCTTCCAAAATATGGTTTTTCACGAATGTCGCGAAGTCGGTTAACTTCTGCAACTTGCTCATCTGTGAAATCCAAAATTTCATTTAGTTTGTTGTAGTTGTCTGCAAACTCATATTGGTCATATTCTCTAAGGTCTCTTATGTATTGCTTTTTAAGT
>JAEETG010000017.1 GCA_016290255.1 Clostridia bacterium | reverse complement strand
CAAAAGAAAAGGCTGAACCTCAAAAAGAAAAGCCAAAGGCTTTAAAGAAAAAAACTGAGCCAGCAAAAGTAAGCAAAGAAGAAAAATCGCCAAAAGCTCCAAAGAAAAACACAAACAACAAAAAAGCAAAATAAAAAAACAAGACAAATTTTGTCTTGTTTTTTTATATTGCCATATTATCTTTTAACAATTTTCTTAGCAGCTGGTTTTTTGGCAGTAGCTTTTGCTGGAGCCTTAGCGGCTGGTTTTTTAGCAGGGGTTTTTGCTGTGCTGGCTTTGGCTGGAGCTTTCTTAGCAGCTGGTTTCTTTGCTGGAGCTTTTGCTACAGTCTTTGTTTCAGTTTTGGCAGCAGGTTTTGCTGCAGGTTTCTTTGTTTCAGTTCTGGCAGCTGTTTTGGCGGCAGGTTTAGAAGCAGGCTTTTTAGCTAGAGTTTTCTTCACAACTGTTTTTGTTGTCTTTGCTGTTTCCTTTTTTGCTGGTGTTTTTGCAACTGTTTTCTTCTCAACTTTTGTTGCAGTTTTTGCAGCTGGTTTTTTGGCGGCTGTTTTTGCTGGAGCCTTTTTTGGCTCAGCCTTTGCTGGAACTTCTTCCTCTGCTGGAACTTCTTCCTTTGCTGGTTCTGTTGCAATAACAGGAGCAGCCACAACAGTTTGTGTTGCTTCCGCTTTTGCTGGAGCACATGCGTTTTCAGAAACGGCTTGTCTTGGGGCATATTGTTCTTGGTTTTCAATCAAGCACAAAATTCCTGCAATCAAGTATATAACATTGTTTAGCGCACCCAAAACAATCATAACAATTGGCCAAACTTTTGATTTTCTGTTCTTTTCTTGTGACTTTTGAGCTAGGATTGCACACACAAAAACGGCTGCAGAAATCACAACGCCAAACGCGCAAGAAACGGCTCCTTCAGTTAGGAACTGAGTAAATACCTCTGGGCTGGCAAACCAGTTAACCTTTTCGCAAACTTCAAGATATAAGTCATCACTAACGCCAACTGCCATGCAAAGGCCAATAAAGCCAACAAGCAGAGCTGTGATTTCAAGAACGTTAAAAATCATTCCAATTAAAAACATTATTCTTGTTGATTGATTCATATATTTTCTTCTCCTTTTTTTAAAAATTATAGTATATCAAAAAATAAAAGTCAACAAAATAAATCATTTGTTGACAGACTTTTTCATTTATTTTTCTATAATGGTTTTGTTTTTGGTTCGTTTTTACCACGGGGGTATTTTGCTGGGGTTAATTTTGTTTTTTTCACCACCAAAATGTTTCTTTTTGAGTCTTGTTCTTCAATCGTGTAGGTTTTAATTTCTGTAACTTTTCCGCCCAAAACTTTTAGAGCATTTTGTGCACTTTCAATTTCTTCATCAAGTTTTGTTGATTTATAAATAATGCAAACTCCACCAACTTTCACAAATGGGAGCAAATATTCCAAAAGGGTGTTCAAAGGGGCAACGGCGCGGGCAGTTGCAACATCAAACTTTTCTCTAAAGTTTTTTGCATAGTCTTCTGCTCTAGAGTGGTGGGCTTGAATGTTTTGCAGGTTCAAAAGAGAAATGCAGTCGTTTAAAAAGTTCACTCTTTTGTTTAGGCTGTCTATCATTGTGATTTGCAGGTCTTCTCTAACAATTTTTAGTGGAACAGATGGAAATCCTGCGCCTGAGCCCACATCAATCACTTTTGCGTTTTGTGGGAACAAACTTTCAGCCAAACAACAATCCAAAAAGTGCTTAAACAAAACATCATTTTCTTCAGTTATTGCAGTTAGGTTCATCACTTTGTTTTTTTCAATCAAAAAATCAAAAAATAAGTCAAATTGTTTTGCCTTTTTTTCGTTTATTTCAATGTTGTATTTTTTAAAAACGTTTATTAAATTTTCCATATAATGATTATAAATATTTTTTGAAACAGTGTCAATAAAATTGACTTTTAAAAAAACTTTTTGTTATAATCAAAAAAGTTTCAAAAGGGGAACATATGGAAAAAATAGAATTAGACGGCGAAATATATTATTTTGTGAACAACAGTTTTGTGGACAGTTCTTTTTGCAGAGTGCCAGATGAAATCCAGAGAAAACTTTCACAAATTCACTTTAAACAATTTGATTATAAGTCCTACAAAAAAGAAGAACTTCTAAGTTTTTTAAAAGCACTCAAAGAAAGTGAACAATTTTCAAAAGCAAAAGAGGTGGCTGAATATGCACTAGAAACCTTTAAAGATGATGAGGGTGTTGTGAAAACAGTGTTGCCAATCATGACAAGTGTTTTGAGGCATCTTCACCAATCGTCACTTGCAATTTCTGTTGCACAAAAATACACTGATTTATATAAGTGTGATTCCAGTGCACTTTGGACTTCAATTGCATCTGCTTATTGTGATGTTGGGGAGTTTAAAGAAGCATTAACTT
>JAEETG010000144.1 GCA_016290255.1 Clostridia bacterium | reverse complement strand
GTAATTACTTGCATTGTTTACAAATGCAGTTGTGAGAGTTTGATCTGTTGTGATTGTTTTGTTTGTTCTATCAACAGAGTTGATTCTTGCTCCACCCATCACAAGAGTTGCACCATTATAGAAATCAACAACCAAACCTTCAATTAGGTTTTGAGTGCTTTGAACAGTTATCACACCAGTTGATTTAACCGCAGACACAACAGAAGTTAATGCACCTGTTCCGTCTCCATACATCATTCTTCCAAGGTTAAACTTTGAAGAATTTAAAAGCCCTTCCATCTCAGCAGACAAAAGGTTCACAAACGCCCCAGCATCATCATTTGATGCTTTGATTGCTTTGTCGGAAATTTCAATTGTTCCATATAAGTTTTTGAGTGTTGTTGTGAAATTTAGATATGAGTTTTGTTCACTTGATGGCAAAACTCCACCCTCATCGCCTGCTGCGATTCCACCATTAATTCCATATGGAACAAGCCTTTGAACTTCACGGCCAAAAATATCTTGGTTTGTTTGCTTAAACTGATTGAATAAAACATTTGTTTTTGTGTTTAATTGCTCTGCAACAACATCTAAATATATATCTTTTAATGCGTTTTGAGCAGTTGCCATTGTTACCATATTTTTCTCCTATTTGTTAAATAATTTTTTTGCCAATTCTTTTGCCTCTTCAAGCGTGACATTTTTTGTGCTGTTTCTTTGAATTCCAGAAAAGCCAAAAGATGATATTGGCGGCGTTTCATCACGATTTCTTAGAACACTAAGATAATTTGTGATGACTTTGTTTTTTATTTTTTCGTTTTGGCAAAGTTCATCAAAAAACTGATCATCACTTAAATAATCATTTTTGTCTTTATAGTTTTTTGTAAGCCATTTTTGCCAAGCAGATAGAAGGGGATTTTTTGCAGATTGCAAGTCCTTGTCTTCCATCAGCATCATTGAAATTTCTTTTGCATATGGTTTTGCCTTTGGGTTTTCTTGCAAAAATTTTTCCACATCTTGGGCCCAAGTTTTTTGTTCAAAAAAAGGTAAACCATTTTGTTGTTCGCTTGAATTTGCGTCATTTTTTTCTTTTTCTAGAGCACTTAACATTTGGCTCTTTTTTGTGAACTCTTTTTCTAAGTTTTGATATGCTTTTTCAAGTTCTTCAACGCTGTTAAATTTCGATTTTGGGGAGCCGTTTTGAATTTTTGTTTCTTCATTTATTGGTTGTTCCCCACTCATGTTTTCTTCCATATTATTCTCCTTTGTTTGCCATCTTGTCTAAATATTTTTGGTGTTCTTTTATGTGATTTAGCATCAAACTTTCCAAGTCATTATTTTCTGTGCAAGCTTTTTCAAAATCTTTTGAAAGCATAAAGGCAATGTGTGCGTTTATGTGAAGCTTGTGATCATGAATTTCAAGAACTTTTGGTGAAATGCTTTTTGCAAGCAATTCAATGTTTTCTCTTTTTGCTTTTTGAATTTGAAGAGCATTGTTATCCAAACTATCTTCCCACAAGCCAAAGCCAAGAGCGTCCAAAAGTTTTAGTTTCATTTCTCCGTTAATTCTGCCACTTTCATCACTAAAAATCCCTTTGTCTAAAAGTTCAAGCAAAATGTTTCTTTTTTGGCTTAGTGACCTTAGGTTTTCTGCCTGCACATCAAAAACAACCTCATCAGAACTGATGCTGCCTTTATCCCAATAGAAAAAGTTTGCTTCTCCATTGTTGGAAACAATTCTTGAAACTCTTTTTCCAACAACAAATTGCTTATATAGCCTTAGGATTTCTTCAGCAATTTGCATCACTGCAAACTTTATGTTTTCGCCAACTGCGGAAATTCTTGAATATTGCTGTTCCATCAAAAGGTTTAGCGCTGTTCCACTCATATTTTGAAAAGATAATTTATTTTTGAAATCAAAAATATCCGAAATTCCACCAACATTTGAAAATTCTTCAATAAGTGATTTCTCCTCATCATTAAAACTGCTTGGAACAGCATCATCACACAAAACTTTTGGAACACTACTTCCCTGGCGGTAAACCAAAACTTTTCCAGGAGCCAAGCCATCTTCCTCCAGCGATTCCACATCAACAGAGCCATCTTCAACAGCTAAAACACCCATTGAAAGCCTGTTCATGAATTCATGTTTTCTGTTTTTCACCATGTTGTAAGCATTTTGAATTGGAATTAACCTATCAACAACACTTAAGCCCCAAAACTGTGTTGGCTGTTTGATTGATATTTGGCGAACAAATGGAAATCCTCTTTCGCCACCAAGCATATTTTTGTATGGAAGTTTACCATAATACAAAAGTTCATCTTCGCAAACAATAATAAGCCTTCCATCAGGATAACGCTTGCTTGGTCTTTCATATTTTTCAAGCACTAAAGCGTGATTGTGTTTTGTTTGCTTTGAAAACGATGACAACAATCCACCACTTTGTGAAAGAGAATAACTGTCCACATCTCCGCCCCTAACTTTCACTCCCCAAACATCAAATATTGTTTCAACATCATAACTTTTTGCGTGAATTATGCTTTTTGCGTCTTCCAAAGAAGAACACAAGTTGCTGTCTGGATATATCTCAAACGGAGAGCAAACCAAAACATCAACATCACCTTCATATATTTTTGCACCGTCATCACCAATTCCAATTGTTTGACCTTTTTGGTTGTTCCACACAACTTTATAAAAAGATGTTCCACACACTTCACTCCATGTTGTTGCATCAGAAACAATTTTTGACAAGTTGATTTTTGAAGAAACAGACTCCAAAATGTCTTTGCAAACTTTTGCGTTTGAAATGTCATCATCTTGTGAACTTGCAGGAAGCACAATCATTGCTGGTTTCACTTCACTTAGGCGAGCAAGCCTTGTTTCAATGATTGGAGCAATGTGATTGAAAACCTTGTTCTCCTGCCAGAAAAATTTGCTTTGAGTTTCACAAACAATTCCGTCTAAACTCATGTATGAATTTTGATTTCCAATCAAATAATTGATGTTTTGTTGCCACTTTTTTTCATAAAGTTTTTTCTCTTCTTGCCTTCTTTTGAAATCCTCAAACACACTTTTAACTAAATCTTTTTGTTGTTTTTTTGTTAAATTTTGTTTCATTTTTTCTCCCTTTTTACGCATTTTTATCATTTTTGCACCGCTTTTTACACATTTTTTTGAATTTTTTGAGCATCATTTTTGCAAATATCTTTTTCTACTTTTCTTCGGAGAGCATCTCCAGGAGATGTGCCCTTTCTTCCAAAAGTTCTTCTTCTGTCATGAGGGCATATTTATTTTTGCTTTCATCACACATCGTCATAAGTGTTTTCATTGCTGGAATGTCGGGTGGCATGTGTTTTGTGCTAACCCGTTTTTTGCATGGCTTAAGTTTCCCGTTTTGTTCGTCAAAAGAAAACTCTTCAACGCTTTCTTCAAAGTTATAACCCATTGCTTTTTTGATTAACGCCTCTTCAATTTTTTCTTTGTTTATTTCCATTGTTTAGTTCCTTTGCAAGTTTATTTTTCTAATTAGTTTATCTTTGTGTTTTTGAATTGCATTTTTTGTTTCTGACTCTTTTTTGTTTTCTGGCCTAGACATAATGTAGTATCTAAGTTCATCCAAACAGTGGTCATCTTTTTTGATTGGGTTGTCGCTTTCGCTCCACCAATAATTTTTGAGTTCACGAATAAGATTTGTGCAAGTTGAAAATATTTTTAATCTCACTTCCCCATTTATGTTTTTTAGATAACTCTTAACCCTTGAAATTCCACTGAACATATCTTTGTTCACATTTGGGTTCACAGCAATTCCATTTTCCCAAAAAAGTTCTGTGACACTTTTGTTGGAAGAAAGCGTTTTTTGATTTGCTGCCGAATCGATGAGTGAATCATATCTTCCATCTTGCCTTTTGGGCCAGTTAAGTTTTTGGCAAATTTCTTTTATTTTTTCCGCGTGCCACTCAACAGTTTGCATTGACGCATAGTGCTCAGCCACAACATAAATTGTTCCATCAAAGTCAACAGCATAGAAATGAGCAGAAAGTGGATTGTGAAGCCCTGGGTCTATTGAAATGTTATCATACCATTCTTTTGGAACACAAAAAGGCTCTATAACATTCACCCTTTCATCAAACTCTTTGTAAACTAGCCCACCATAACTTAGGAAATTTCCATATCTCCTGCTTTGAAGTTCTTCTTCACTGAGTGTTTTACTCATCTCTTCTATCTCTTTTTTATCTAAATAAGGGTTGTCGGCCCATTCCATAAAAATTGTCCAAATTTCACTGTCATTTTGAGGATTTAGATATATTTTTGAATAAACCCAAGAAAGCCCTTTAAGTGGAGTCATTGTGGCAAAAATGTCACCCTTTTTGTCTAGCACACGCATTTTACATTCAAGATATATGTCATATGGTGGTTCTTCATCAAACCAAACGAAATCTAGGCTTGTTCCCTGAAACTTTTCTCTTCCTTGGTCACAACTTTTGAACCCCAAGCGGCTAAGCCCTCCAAAAACATTTTTTACCACAATATAGTCAATAATTCCATTTTGTGGAGAGCCCTTTCTTCCAGAAATCATCACAACCTCAACAATCCACTCTGGGTTTAGATATTCTAAAACTTTCTTCTGAGCAACATCACGTTGAACCTGCTGACTTAGTGACACCACCCACCCTTCAACATTTTTTCTGTTTTCCCTATAGGGGTGAATGCCTCTAACCATCCAAACAGCCTCAACAGCACCACATTCGCTTTTTCCACTTCTGTTGCCTCCAAAAACCCACCTATTTCTTTTTTTGCACTTATGAAACTCAATTTGTTTTTTGTGTATTTTTTCTTTGTTGTATGTTAATAATTTGTTGTGACTTTTGAAGCGTTTTAAACTTTTTTCAACCATATCAAGTTTGGTTAAAATTTCCAAATAATCCATATTTATCCCTTTTTACTCAATTTTTGGCAATAAAAAACAATAACTGGTTATAAAACACAATTATTGTTTTGTTATAATTATTGTTAGGAGTTTTTGCTATGAAATATCAATGGTTTTTTATGTTTATTATTTTTTGTTTAATTTCAATCTTTCCAACAAAAAACATAGTTTTTGCCGAAGAAGATGCTTCTTGGTGCAGAATCACAGGCGACAACGCCTATATCCACAAAAACATTCCTTCTTCAAACAATAACGATGTTTGTTTTAAACTTCCAAAAACGTATTTTGCTGAAATTTTGGATTGTGCAGATGAATACTTTAAAATCTCTTTTGACAGCATTGTTGGCTATGTTAAAAGTGATGAAGTAACCAAAGTTTACAGCACACCACTTATGCCCTTTCCCGTGGATATCACATTTTCAGTTAATAACAGCGTTCAAGCAGTTATTTTTGATAATCCAAGCACAAGTGGCAAACGTTTGGGAGTGATTGCAAGCGACGAGAAAGCAAACTTCCTTGGAAACACTTCTGGAGAAGAAGCAATTTCTGGACTTGGAAATGATTGGCTGTTTGCAAAATATGTGAGTGGTGAGCAAACAATTTCAGGATTTGTTTATGCTCCGCTTACAAAAAACTTGAAAGATATTCCCCCTAACACTGAAGAAGTTTTGTTAACACCAGTGAGCGCAAAGCCAGCCATCATATCTATTTCCCCAGAACTCACAGATGGCAAAAACATTTTAATCATCATAAGTTTGGTGATTGTTGGAGCTCTTTTATTCCTTGCTGTGTTCATTCCAATAAGGAAGAACAAACAAACCAAAAGAGTTATAAGACCACCAAAATTTGATAATATGGACTTTTAAATTGAGCATTGAACATGTTTTTGAGAATATCCACCAAAATATTTTATATGATTGTCATAAATTTCAATAAGCCAACTTTCATCTATTAAATAGTTTCGAAGATTAAAATAGCTAAAACCATTTGCATAAAAAAATAAAGCAACATCAGATATGCCTTTTTCCAAAATTCTTGAAACAGTTCTTGAACTAACACCAAGCATTTTGGCAATGTCTGCATTTTTGAAACAGTCGATATATTTCAGCATTATAACTTTTGACACCCTTTCAGGCAGAACCTTCACACAATCTTCAATTAATCTTTTTATTGTGAGAAGTTTTTGCTTCCGAAATGTTAGGTGCATCAAATCATCAACTAAGTTTAGTGTTTCATTTGTTCCCTGCGTGTGATATGAATTAATTCCTTTCGTTAAAACATTTGCGTCAAGTTTTTTGATTATTTTATCCATAAAGTGATAGCCCTCCAAAACACTTTTAATCAAAATTTTCTCTTTCATTTTTTCTCCTTTTTTTTCAAAAAATATGTAAGTAGTCCTAGAACGCTTTTGCGCCCTATCAACTGCATTTTATTATATATGTTCGACATTTGTCAATAATCATGTGACATATTTTTGAATAATATTTTAAAATATTTTAAAATATTAATTTTTTAGAACATTTTTGTTGATTTTTCGAACATATGTTCTAATTTTACACATTTATTATGACAACAGTGTGTCAACTTATGACGTAATAATTAAAAAACTGAAAATAAATTGAAACATATTAATTGCTATACTCTTGATTTTTTTTATATGTTGTGTTAAAATTTTTGTATGATTGAAATAAACGGAAAAAATGTTGCACAAAATATTAAAAATGACATTCAAAACAGAATAGAAGAAAACTATATTAAAGATGGAAAAGAACTTCCATCTCTTGTTTGCGTTTTGGTTGGAAATGACCCAGCAAGCAAAATTTATGTTGCATCAAAAGAAAAGCAAGCACGCGAAATTGGTCTTTTTTCAATAACTGAAAAGCTAAGTGAAGATAGTTCCAAAAAAGATGTTATAAAAACTTTGGAAAGACTAAACAACAACTCTTCTGTTTCTGGAATTCTTTTGCAGCTACCTTTGCCTGAACCTCTAAGAAAATTTGAAAGAGAAATTGTGAATACAATTTCACCAGAAAAAGATGTTGACTGCTTAACAGACATAAACCTTGGAAAACTTTTTGCAGACAATGGCGACATTGCTCCTTGCACGGCAGCAGGAATTATGGAACTCTTAAAAGAATATGATGTTCCAATCAAAGGGAAAAAGGCGGTTGTGGTTGGAAGAAGTTTGCTTGTTGGAAAAAGTGTTGCAGCCCTACTACTCAAAGAAGGAGCAACCATTGAAGTTTGTCACTCAAAAACAACAGACTTAAAAGCTTCCACAAAAACAGCCGACATTTTGGTTTGTGCTGTTGGAAAGCCAAACTTTATTAAAGAAGACATGGTTAAAAATGGGGCTTGCGTTATTGATGTTGGAATAAACCGCGTTGAAGACAAAACAAGCGAAAAAGGATATAAGGTTGTTGGCGATGTTGACTATGAAAATGTGAAAGATAAATGTTCATTTATAACACCTGTTCCAAAAGGTGTTGGGCCAATGACAATTGCAATGCTTTTTCACAACACAATGACTTTGCACGAAAAAAGATTTCCACTCGAAAAAAAAATTGCAAAAGAAAAAGAAACAAAAATAGTAAAAGATGAACAAAACTTCAAAATATAATAAAAAACAAAGGGAAAAAAATGGAGAAAACAATAAAATATTTTATCGCAATTTTTGCAATGGTTTTTGCTGCCACCCTGCTTTTTGGCTTTGCACAAAATGTTGCAGTTTTTGCGGAAGATGAAAACTTTGAAATTGAAACTGCTTCAAGCAGCATAGATTATAAGAACAGCACTCTATATTACACAGATGTTGAAAACAAAAAAATCTGGTATCGAAACCAAAACACAAGTGAACTTCAATACTTTTCAACAAAAAATGAAAAAACACCTGAACTGCTCGTTGCTGACTTTGATGGAAACATATACTACACCAGAGTTGAAAACATTGGTTTGGTGGACAAAGACCAAAATGTTATTAGGTCGTTTGGAAACGATGAAATTGATATTGTTAACATCTATGACCTAGACTGTGACATATCAAACAACATCTACGCTCTTTGCATCGACAAAACAGACAAATATCACGTTTTGATTAAAAGGCCAAATTCAATTTTTGAAATTTTCTGTTCACTTGACGGACTAACTCTAAATTCACAAAGCAAAATTTCTGTTTCACTAGACAAAAACTATTTGGTGCTATATAACCAAAACAATTTCTACAAAGTTGAGCAAAATTCTTTTTCTCCATTAACAGAATATAATGGGCTCGACACAATTTTGGAAAGCGTTAAAGACATAAAACTAGACTATCACAACAACTTGTTTGTTTTAACAAATCAAAAACTATATAAATCAACAAAAGACAGCATCACAAATTATGCAAATGAAATTTTTGCAAACACAAAAACTTTTGAACTTGAATATTTAACTGGCGAAATCTTTTGTGTGACAAACAGCAAAATCACAAAAATAAGTT
>JAEETG010000143.1 GCA_016290255.1 Clostridia bacterium | reverse complement strand
CGCAGTGAACATAAACAGTATGCCAAGTGAAAACCTAACACTTTATGGAAACTGGAGCATGGAAGAAAGGTTCTATAGCACCATAACATTTGTTAGCAGCGTGCCTTCTCTTCAAGCAGAAAGCATCACAAGGCTGATTGGAGAAAACATAACTCTTCCAACATTTGATCCATTTGTTGTTGACAACGGCGTAAGCCAAATCACCTATTCATTTGTTGGTTGGTTTAATGAAAATAATGAAATGGTTGAGCTAAGCAAAATGCCAAGCGAAAACCTAACACTTCACGCTGTGTTTAATGAAGAAACAAAATACTATTACAATTTGAGTTTCAACACAAACCTAACTTCTGTTGTTGAACCAGCACAAACAATTTTGGAAGGAACAACTCTTTCTCTTCCAACATATGCTCCACAAAACTTTGTGGTTGATGGAAACAACATCAAATACACATTTGTTGGTTGGTTTAGTGACAGCAATTTCAATAACCAATTCACGCAAACAACAATGCCAAGTTCAAACACAATTTTGCACGCTAAATGGAATGTGGAAATTGTTTGTTTGGTAACAATTATGGAAACAGATTCTGTTATTCAAACAGCACACGAACTTGCTGGAACAAGAATTGAACTTGATTGGGCTGATGATTACTCAAAACTATTTAAAAACAGTGACTACACCGATGAACAATCAATTTTGAGTGAAAACGGAAAATACTACTATGAAATAACTGAAAGCACAACCCTATATGCAAGAAATGCCTACACACTGAGCGTTAACTACAATAGTTCTAACTATTCAAACGTTCAAACAAGGGTTTACACAGGTGAAAACATTTCTAATTACTTCCCTAGCCTCAACAACAACTTGGGAGTTCACACAACAAGTTCATATAACACAGACTACACCTTCTTGGGCTACAGCCAAAACATTAGTGTTATGCCAAAACAAAATGTTTCTGTTGAAGCAAACTGGCAAGTTCAACATTGGGCAACAATAACATTTAACACAACCGTTGCTGAGCCAAGCTCTGACAAAGACAGTTCAACAATTGGCAACAAGCCAAACATCGCTTCAATTAGGGTGAACCTGAACGAAAATCTTCAATACACTTCAACCTTTGCTTCCTACACTGGAACAACAACCTACAAAATTAAGCAGGGTTGGACAACATCTCAAGAATTCACTCTAAAGATTGTTGGTTGGAACAAAACTGGCGTCACAAACATTTCAAGCATTAGTTCAAGTGTTGGATTCTTTGTTTACAACTTCACTGCAAACAACACTGCAAGTTCATACACTGCTCAAAATGTGACAATCACTGGCCACACAACACTATATGCTGTTTGGGCAATTCAATAAGAAAAAGAACGCAAAAATAAGCGTTCTTTTCTTATATAATTCAAAAATCGCAAACATTTGATTTAAAAATATATTTTGTGTAAACAATTCTTAATGTTATGTCAACTGTCACATAAAACTTTTCACTTTACAAAAATAATCTTTTGTTGTATAATAATGAATAGATTTCAGAGGAGAAAAAACTGTGAAAATAACAATTATAGCAGATGTTTATGGACAAGGAAACAACGGAACATCAATCACAGCCAAAAGGCTTGTTGATGGGTTAAAAGCCATGGGGCACCAAGTTAAGGTTGTTTCTGCAGATGAAAACAGTGATATTGTTTTAGACAAAAGAAACTTTTATTGTTTTAATAAATATATTGAAAAGCAAAATGGTGTTGCACTTGCCAAACCTGATGAGGAAAAACTAAGAGAAGCAATTGCTGGGAGTGATGTTGTTCACTTTCTGCTTCCTTTCAAATGCAGCAAAGCTGCAATAAAAATTTGCCAAGAACTTGAAATTCCTTACACAACAGCTTTTCATTGCCAACCAGAAAATGTTTCAAGCCATATTGGAATGAAAAACTGGACATGGCTTAATGACAGGCTCTATGCTTATTTCTTGAAAAAGTTCTATAAAAACACTCACTTCGTTCACTGCCCATCCAAGTTTATTGCAGATGAACTCACAAAACACCACTACAAAGCACAAAAGTATGTTATTTCAAATGGTGTTGCTGAACACATAAAGCCAATGAACATACCAAAACCTGCCAAATTTAAAGATAAATTTGTGATTCTAAATGTTGCAAGATATTCAAACGAAAAAAGGCAAGACGTATTAATTAAAGCCGCAGCGTTCAGCAAATATAGTGACAAGATTCAACTTATTTTTGGTGGAAATGGTCCACTTGAGAAAAAGTTGAAAAAATTGGGTTCAGCCCTCACCAACAAACCAATCTTTAAGTTTTTTTGGCAAAGATGAACTTGTGAAAGTTCTAAACTATGCCGACCTCTATGTTCACCCAAGCGACATTGAAATTGAAGGAATTTCTTGCATTGAGGCAATCACTTGCGGACAAGTTCCAATTGTTTCAAACAGCGATAGATCTGCCACAAAACAATTTGCTTTAACTGAAAACAATCTGTTTGAATGCAATGATGCAAAAGATTTGGCACAAAAAATTGACTACTTCATTGAACACCCAAAAGAAAAACAAGAACTTAAACAAAAATATATTGAATACGCAAAGCAGTTTAACATAAAAACTTGCTTAAAACAAATGGAAGAAATGTTTAAGGACGCCATTGATTTCTATAAAGAATATTATGCTCTAAACCCTAAAAAGCC
This sequence comes from Clostridia bacterium, assembly GCA_016290255.1. Classification (GTDB taxonomy): domain Bacteria; phylum Bacillota; class Clostridia; order Christensenellales; family UBA1242; genus UBA7584. Next base: position 3,643 of record JAEETG010000143.1, on the reverse strand, counting down.
AATAAAACCTCACATAGATTATCCAGAAGATAACCCACACGAGCACATCACAAAAGTTAAACACAACAAAACACACAAAACCGTTGATGAAAAGTTTGATTATACCAAAAAAAAAAACATCTTCTACCACATCGGGGCAATGATTCTTAGGATTCTTGCGTGGATTGTTCTTCCGCTATGGACCAAGCCTCACGCAAAATATAAAATATATGGAAAAGAAAACCTAAAAAAGGTGAAAAAAACTGGAGTGATTATCACCTGCAACCATGTTCACCCAACAGATGCACCAATTATGGCAACAAGACTGTTTGGAATTAGAAGAAAAGTTAGGTTTGTTATGCTTTCGGAAAACATGGACATTCCAGTTGCCGGGCCAATTATGGAGGCTCTTGGTGGAATACCTTTGGGTGACACCATCAATGGAGCTAAACACTTCAATGGCTACATAAACATTTTGCTTAGAAGAAAAAAACCTGTTCTCATTTTTCCTGAAGCAGCACTTTGGCCATACTACCGAAAAATAAGGCCATTTAGCCGTGGACCGTTTATGTTTTCAGTGAACAACAAAGTTCCAATTCTTCCTGTTGTTCTCACCTTTAGAACAAAGAAAAACGGTAAACAAAAAATGGTTGTAAATATTCTTAAACCAATCTATCCAGGGGAAAAGAATTCAAAAGAACTCATGGAAGAAGTGCAAACACTTTATGAAAATTTCACAAAAGATTTCTATTCAAAATATAGATAAAAAAGAAGCAAAATTTTTGCTTCTTTTTTTATTCTGCGCTTATCACAAGTTTTTCATTTGCAAAATAATAATTTAGGTCCCACTCTGTTCGAATTTTGTCTAGTTGTTTCAAAACTGCTTCCAAAACAGAATTTACGTGTGGTTTGATTTCATCGCCCTTTACGTTAAAAAGCGTTTCCCAAAACAGTTGGTTGCTCTCCGCACTTAGTTTGTTTAGGGCCATTGTTGCACTCTTAACTTCAAATCCAGAAAACTCAGCATCGTAAACAACATACATGTTGTTTTCTGAAAACTTTGATTTTTCCTGTTCAACGCTTGTTCCATCAAAAAATGCTGCATTAATCTTCATCACAACACTTAGTTTTGTGACGTTTTCATTTGTTGTTAGCTGCTTTATTTCCAAAACGCTCAAAAGCCTTTTTGAGTTTTCGTTGTCAAAAAATCCTTCAATCCAGCCTGCACCAATAGCGCTGTTAACAAAGGCCGCAAGCGTTCTTTTGTTTAATTCAAGTTTGCTTGCTTTTATGTTGATGTTATCTTTTTTCACACGCTCATAAATAAAGTTGCCACCAATATCAAACAAACTTTTGGGTTCACCGTATTCATCTAGTTCTTTGCACTCAGCAAATGCGTTAACCGCGTCAATCATGTCGAGCCTATCTTGAATTGTCACAGGGTTTGAACTCATGTCTTTGTCAGTGACATCTGTTCCCAAATCTTTAAGTAAATTCTTGTAAGGGTCGAGGGAAGACAAATTTGGAAGAAGTGGAAGAAGTGTGAATAACGCGAAAACAACACAAAAGCCAATTAAGCAAATTGGCACAATCATTCGCTTTAAGCAACCAACAAACTTTCCACTTTGTTTTGTTTTCTTTTCCATAAATCACCTATTTTTTAACGTAAACTAAAACCACAACAGCAACAATGATGGCAATTGGTATTAAAATTCTTATGAGCCACTTTATAAGTTTACTTCCGCACATAGTTTTCCCTTTTTCTTCTATTATAATAGAAAAAACATTTTTTAACAAGCAAAATATCTTTAATAATTGCAAATTTCACTTTTGTATGTTACAATCTTTGTATGGAGGTAAAGTTTATGATCACACTGGTTGAACTAATCATCAGCTGCGTTATCATCACGGCAATTGTTGGAGCACTAATTTATTATTCATTCAAGATGACGCAAAAAGACGGAACAAAACCAAAAATTTGGGTTATTCTTTTAATCTATTTCCTTATTTGGGCACTGTTTGTTGCAATTATGGTTTCTGTTTATCTAAACATAACAACTCTCACCTACATTTTGGCTGGTTTGTTTGCTGCATTTGTTTTAATTTCAATTGTTTCTTTCACATTGATTAAGAGATACAAACAAAAACACATCGACACCAACTATGACTATAGCGCTGTTGGAAAAGTTGTTGGAATGAGGCCATACAAACAAGTTATGAACACGGTGACATATTTTGTGTTAATTGAAATCAAAGACCCACAAAGTGGAAATGTTATCACGGTGAAAACCGTTGATGACTACAAAATTGAAGACATTGCTTTCTATTGTTCTATAAAGAATTCTGTTAATGTTATTGTGAAAGGAAAAGACTGCAGAATCACAACACAAAAATCTGCCAATTATCACTATAACCCAGAAGATTTGGAAGAAATCAGGCAAGGCAAAAACTTCTAACAAAAAAAATATAAAAGTGGGGAATAAGTTCACTTTTGCTGAAGTGCCCCCACTCCATGGATAGATGTCAGAGTGGTTGAATGTGCTGGTCTCGAAAACCGGTGGGCTGTAAAAGGCCTCGGGGGTTCAAATCCCTCTCTATCCGCCAAAGGAAACAAAAAAAGTAAGCTGTTTGGGCTTACTTTTATTTTTTACAATGCTTTTTGTTTTGGAGTTTGTTCTTTTTTAACAGCCTCTTGTCTGCTTTCTAATTCTTCTAATCTGAATTTATGATGGAACACTCTTGAATTAAGATCTGAAATTTCGTTACTCATCTTAATAATAGTAGAGTCAATACTATCATCAGCCTTACAATCTCCACTATTATTAGCGATGAAACTTTTTAAACTTTTGACTTTATTTGCCATTTCAGCCTCTTCAACATCTATAACAGCTTTCTTATATAAATCCGCACAATCTTTTGAATATTCACAAAAATAATCAATAAAAAATGACGGAGATTTAGGATATACCTCTTTTATTTTATTCAACAATGTTTGTGTGTCTGGCTTTTTTTCTGCTTGATAAGCTAATATTTCATAAATATCATTTAGAAGGCCAAGCGTTGTTTCCTTTTCTTGTTCAAACCTTGCGTCTTTCATATCTTCATCTTTAACATTAATATATAAATTCTCAAATGCTTTACAACGTTTTTTCCAAGAATATTTCCCATCTTCACAAACATAAGGCAACGCATTGTTATAAATTTGATTAATTTTTTCATACAAAATTTTATCTTCGCTGCTCATTGATGCACAATGAATTGCTTTTTCAATTTTATCTTTAACACTCATTTTCATATTTCACACCCTCTCTTAACCGTGTGATATAATGATAACACGGAATAGTGAAATTGTCAATATTGCTTTTTTGCAATAATTTCTTTGTGATGCTTAATTTAACCACATAATGAACTGTTTAAAAACAAAAATGGTCCAGCAAATTGCTAAACCTTTTTTATTGCATATGTGAACAATTTTTTGCGTGTTGTTATTTCATGATTTGTTTGTATATTGTTTCCAGTTCTTTTGCGTTCATTTCTTTTGGAACAGGATAAAGTGGGTTTCCTTCCTTTGCAGCGTGTTTGGCAAGGCGAGGAATGTCCTCTTCTTTAATCTCGGCAATTTTGTTTGGAATTTCCAAATTTTTATTCATCTGTTTTATTCTTT
>JAEETG010000142.1 GCA_016290255.1 Clostridia bacterium | reverse complement strand
GGAAAAATTATTGTTCGTGGAAAATGTGAAATTGAAGAAGATGACAAAGAACGCTTCCACATTGTTATCACCGAAATTCCTCACCAAGTTAACAAGGCAATGCTCATTATGCAAATGGCACAACTTGTGAAAGACAAAAGAATTGATGGAATTAGTGACATTCACGAAGAAAGTGACCGTGATGGAATGAGAATTGTTGTTGACATAAAAAGAGAAGCAAACCCACAAGTTGTTTTAAACCTACTCTATAAACACACCCAACTTCAAACAAGCAACGGAATAACATTTTTGGCTCTTGTTAATGGCAGCCCAAAAATCCTTAATTTGAAAGAAATTTTGTATTATTATCTAGAGCACCAAAAAGAAGTAATTTTGAGGCGTTCAAAATATGACCTTCAAAAAGCTCAAGAAAGAGAGCACATTGTTGAAGGCCTTGTGAAAGCACTTTTAGACATTGACGAAGTTGTTAAAATCATTAAGGGTTCAAAGGAAAGAGCGGATGCATTAAACGCTTTGATGGAAAAATTGTTGTTATCAGAAAAACAAGCAAACGCAATCTTAGAGATGCGTCTTGTTCGATTGACCGCTTTGGAAATTTCAAAACTTGAAAAAGAACTTGAAGACCTAAAAGCATTTTGTGCTGAAATGCAATCCATTATTGACAGCCCAACAAAAGTTTTGGCAATCATTGCAAAAGAACTTTTGGAGATTAAGGAAAAATATGCCACACCAAGATGCTCACAAATTTCTCACGACGTTGGAGCAATTGAAATGGAAGACCTCATTGCAAGAGAAGATATGGTTGTGACAATGACAAAGCAAGGTTACATAAAGAGAATGAGCACGCAAGAATATCACACACAAAACCGTGGTGGTGTTGGAATCACTGCTCACAAAACCAAAGACAACGACTTTGTTTGTGATGTGATGAAAGCAAACACACATGACGATTTGATGTTCTTCACAAACAAAGGAAAGGTGTACACAATCAAAACATATGAAATCCCTGAAGCAAGCAAAGGCTCAAAAGGAAGAGCAATTGTGAACCTTCTTCAAGTTGAACAAGATGAAAAAGTTAATGCAATCATTTGCAGAAATGAGCAAATGGACACAGAAAAATTATATCTTGTTATGGCAACAAAGAAAGGTTACATCAAGAAAACACAATTTAGTGAATTTGACAGCATTCGTCAAGTTGGAAAGAAAGCAATCATTTTGGACGATGATGACGAACTCATTTCTGTTCAAATAAGTGACGGAAATCAAGATGTTTTGATTTGTTCAAGTGCTGGAAGATGTATGCGTTTTGGCGAAAGTGATGTTAGGGCAAGTGGAAGAGTTTCTCGTGGTGTTCACGCAATGAGACTTTTAGATGGTGCAACCCTTGTTGACATGAGTGTTGTTAGACCTGGAACACAAATGCTAACAGTCACCGAACTTGGTTTTGGAAAGCGTGTTCCAGTTGATGGATATAGAAAACAAAACCGTGGCGGACTTGGTGTTAGTGCTGGTGGATTTGGAGAGAAAACTGGAAAAGTTGTTGCCCTCAAACAAATCAATGAAGGTGATGACATCTTGATTATTTCAAGTGCGGGTGTTGGAATTAGGATTAACTCACAAAGTGTTAGACTTTTGTCTAGAACTGCAACTGGTGTTAAGATGATGAGGCTCAAAGGAGACAACAAAGTTTCCTCAGTTGCTGTTATGGAACCAGATAACGAAAGTGCTCCAGTGGACGTAAACGAAGTTGCAAAAGAAGTTCAACAAGTTGAAGAAAAAGTTGAAGGCGTGATGGTTGCTGAACACAAATTAGAACAAAACTATGATGATGTTGTTGTTCCAAAACTAGACGTTTCTGATGAACTAGACATGGAAATTGAAGAAGAACAAAATGAAGACAATGAGGAAATATAAATGAAAGCAAAAAAACAAAAGTATGAATTGTTATATCAAAATGTTGAGAGTGGTTTGGATAGAGTGTTAAACAAATTTAACACCACTTTTGAGTGCATGGTTGCAATGAATTCTTTGTTTGAAAATATTTCACAAATTTTTGAATTTCCACAAACATCAAAATATAACCTTAACAAAATATTAAAAGGCTCAGAATTTCACACAGTTGTAAAAGAATTTCCAGAAGAAAAACTTAAGTTCTTTATTGAGTTTATTGATTATCCAAAAGCTCCAGGCGGATTTGTTGTGGCTGTTTCAACAATAAAGATTGATGAAACACTTCCAATTGATGCAAATTTGTTTGTGCTAAAGGAGGAAATGGTTGAAAAATTTTCTAACTGTTGACAAAGATGACAGCGTTTACTATGAGGTGAATGCTGTGAAAGAATCAAAAGTGGCTCTTTTGATTATTCACGGAATGTGTGAACATCATGGAAGATATGATGGTTTTATGAAAGAACTTAGGCAAAATGGCATTTCCACAATTGGCATAGACCTCCGCGGACATGGACTTTCTTCTGGAAGACGCGGAGATATTCAAAGCATTGAAAAATGTGTTGAAGATGTAAGGCAAATTGCGGAAATTGTTAGAAAAGAGTTTGGTTTTCAAAAACTTGGAGTGTTTGGTCATTCCATGGGTGGAGAAATATCTTTGATTGCGTGCGGAAAACACCCAAAATTGTTCGATTTTTGTGTTTTATCCAATCCGGTGATATATCTTCCTCAAAAAGTTCGTTTTTTGAAATTTGTGCCTTTTAGGAACAATCCGCTAATATCTGTTAAAAAAAGAGTGAGTGAATCTCCTCAAATGCTTAAAAAGAGTTTAAATGACCCACTTGCTGCCAATGTGTTTAACTTGAGAACAGCAAACCAAATCTTTTTTAAGGGTGTGAAAATTTTGGAAGATGTGAAAGAGTTCATCACTTGCCCACTTCTTCTTTGTCGTGGTGGAAGTGACAAGCTTTTAACAAATGGAGACAAATTCAATGAGTTTTTTGCTTCATTAAAAACAAAGAAAAAGAAAATGCTTTTCTATGAAAGAGCAAATCATCGCCTTGTGCAAAACGCCGATTCTGGAAGACATATAGAAGACATTATTGAGTGGATTAAAACAACAACAAAAATGGTTTAGTTTTCCACTTTTGCACAAATTGGTTATTTAAATATAATAAAAAAAGATGGAAACAAATCCATCTTTTTTTTTATTCTCCATCCGTGTAGAAAAGAATTCCAACTGTGTTTGGTCCGCAGTGAGCAGAAACTGTTGAGCCAGCACGGGTTATGAGTATTTCTTTAAAAATTGGTTGAATTTTTTCTTTAATTGCTTGAACTAGTTTTTCGTCTAGTGTTGAATATGTTATGAAACATCTTGTTTTGTCTGGTTTGTTATATTTGTTTAGGGTGAAATCAACATAGCGCATAACAACATCATCAAATTTTCCCCTTGGCTTTGCGTCAACATCCATTGCTCCGTTTTTGAGAGCGATAACTGGCTTAATTTTTAGTAGGTTTGCTCCAAACATTGCAATTCTAGAGCATCTTCCGCCCTTGTGCAAATATTTTAGTGTGTCCAAAACAAAAGATGCTTGAGCATAACTTTTTCTTGCCTCAACTTTTTCAAACACTTGTTTTGCGTCCAAGCCTTTTGCTGCAAGTTCGGCAGCATAAATCATTTGAAGTCCAATTGCACTAGAAAGAGTTTGGCTGTCCACAACAAACACTTTGCCGTCAAAATTTTCGCTGGCTGTTTTTGCGTTTTGGTAAAGAGATGATAGTTTTGATGAAAGTGTGAAGTGAATGATTGCATCACACTTTTCGTCTTCAAAAACTTTTGAGAAAAAATCCATATATTCGCTTGGGTTAATTGAAGCAGTTTTTGGGAGAGCTTTGTTTTGCTCACACATTTCATAGAGTTTGTCTGATGTTATGTTAACTCCGTCTTCATATTCATTGTCGCCAAACATAACTTTCACAGGAAGGATTGTGAAGTTATATTTTTCCCACAGTTCTTTTGTTAAATCACTTGTGCTGTCTGATGTTATTTTTATTTTCATAACCATTCTCCTTATATGTTTTTTTGAAATAAAAAACATTTTTTGTTAGATATGAATCAATTGTAACAAAAATATTTGCTTTTGGCAACAAAAACAGAGGCAAAAATTGTTTTTTTAAGAAATTGCAAACATAACGCCAAAAAGCGGTTACAAAGGGTTTTTTGCTTGACAAAAATGGAAAAAACGTGCTAAACTTATTGATAGTTTAACCAACTAAAAAACAAAAAGAAAAGAGGGCAAATATGGATATAGCAAAAGTTTTAGCACAAAAATTTGACATAAAAGAAAGTTATTCACAAAACATCATAAGTTTATTGGACGAAGGTTGCACAATTCCTTTTATTTCTCGTTATAGAAAAGAAATGCACGGCAGCCAAGATGACCAAACAATCAGAGAGTTTTCCGACAGTTTGAACCAACTGAGAAGTTTGGAAAAGAGAAAAGAAGAAGTTATCAAACTGTTAACCGAGCAAGGCAACTTAACAGATGAACTCAAAAAGCAGATTGATGACGCAATTACCGTTACTGAAGTGGAAGATATATATCGTCCATTTAGGCCAAAGAGAAAAACAAGGGCTTCCGTTGCAATTGCTGCTGGCTTAAAGCCACTTGCAGACCTCATTTTTGCTCAGGCAAAAGACCTTAACATGGTTGAAGAGGCGAAAAAATATGTTGACGCAGAAAAAGGAATTGAAACAGTTGAGGGGGCTTTGCAAGGAGCCAGTGACATAATTGCTGAAGTTGTTGCAGACTCAAAAGAAGCGCGTGATACTGTTCGTGACATCTATTGGCAAAGCGCAAAACTTTCT
>JAEETG010000141.1 GCA_016290255.1 Clostridia bacterium | reverse complement strand
TTTCGCAATCCAAAAAATTTGATGTCACATAATATTCAAAATTATGTGGGTTGTTAATCACTTGCAAGGCTTTTTTAATTTCGCCGTCACTTATTCCATATGTTTTTATAACACTAAGATATTTTGTTGGCGCAAGCAGCGTTTTTAGGAATTTGTCGTCGATATGATTAATGAAACCAACATTTTCAATATTAAACAAGATGCAAAATCTTTTGTTAACTTCATCATGCCAATATTTTCCGCCATTAAAATCATTTTGTTTAACAGCATAAAACTTGTTAATTTCTTTTATGATAAGCTCAAATCCGGCACAAGAGAAATCAACAAAAACAATGGAACATGGTTCCAGCAAATAAAACATACTCTTTTCCATTTCATTAATGGAATTAAATGTTATTGTTTTTGTTATCTCAACGCCAACCTGAGCAAACTTTTGAATGATTCTTGGTTCAATCAAAACACTAAAATCCTGCTCTGTTTCCTGTGTCTTTAGTGCTATAATATTACTTTTCATCTTTTTCTACTTTTTCTTCGTTTTTTTCATTTTTATCAAATAGAACACCTTTTGTTCTAAGGGTGTAGTCACAGATTGACCAAATTGTCACAATTGTTGCTGCAGCCAAAACAACTAGTGCTGTGTAGAACAAAACTTCGTTGAAAACGCCCCAGAAAGCACCCTCAAATGTTCTTGTTGCCGCCAAAATCATAAACATTGGAATGTGAATATCGTGAAGTATTGCCTTAATTTTTCCAGACCAAAATGCCTGAACAACAACTCCTTTGCTGGCAGCAATTTGCCTTACTCCATCAATAATAAAGTCTCTAAATAATAAAATTGCAAATGCGATTATTCCATATGGGTGTGGAATGATTCTATCAAACACGATAAGCAAAAATCCCATGTTGTAAAGTAACCTATCTGCAATTGGATCTAATAGCTTTCCGAGGTTTGTAACCTGCCCTGTTTTTCTTGCAATTCTTCCATCAAGCATATCAGTTAGTGCTGCTAAAATAAAAAGTGCAACAGCTGCAATTTTCCCCCATGGGTCTAAAAATGTTGCCAAATAGAAAAACATCATAAATGGCACTAAAATAATTCTAGTTAAAGATAATTTGTTTGGTGTGTTCATAATTTTCTCCTTATTCTTCAGTTTCCCCAAAGATTTCATTATATTTTTCCATTGTTATAAGAACAGTTCTTGTTCTTTTTGATGGATCAGGCGGTGAAATAAATCCAGCCTGCTCCATCTGATCCACAATTCTTCCTGCTCTAACAAAACCAATGCTATGTCTTCTTTGAATCATAGATGCAGAACAACTTCCACTTTGTATGAAATCAAGAAGTGCTTGTGGAAGCAGTGGGTCCCATGCATTTTGCTCTGGAGCATCTCCAGGAGCTGCTCTTTCTCCATTTGTTTTGTCGTTTTTAGCAATAAAGGCTGCAATTGAATCATCAAATTCTGCGTTGTTGTGTTGCTTAATAAAGTTAACGATTGCAACAACCTCTTTGCTGTCAACATATGGGCACTGGATTCTCACAGGCTCCGGAAGGTTTTGCGGTGCATAAAGCATGTCACCTTTTCCCAAAAGTTTGTCCGCCCCACCTTTATCCAAAATTGTTTTTGACGAAGCAAAATCAGTTACAGCAAAAGCAATTCTTGATGGAAGATTTGATTTAATAACTCCAGTTATAACATCAACAGATGGTCTTTGTGTTGCAATGATAAGATGAATTCCTGCAGCACGCGCAAGCTGAGTTAACCTTTGAATTTTTTCTTCCAAATCTCTTCCAGCCAAAATCATAAGGTCGGAAAGCTCATCGATCACGATCACAATGTATGGAAGTTTTTCTTCTTCACCATTAATAACAGGGTCTGAACTGTTGTATTCTTTAAAGTTTCGAATTCCCCCCATATCAGCAAATAATGTGTATCTTCTCATCATTTCGGCAATTGCCCAATCAAGAGCATTAATTGCTTGCTGTGCGTCATTTATTGCCCTTGGCACAAGCATATGTGGCAAATAGTTATATGACACAAATTCAACACGTTTTGGATCAATCAAAAGAAGTTTCAAATCGTCTGGTCCAAGTTGATAAAGAAGACTAATAAGCAAAACATTTAAGCAAACACTTTTTCCACTTCCTGTTGAACCAGCAACCAACAAGTGTGGCATTGCGTCCAAATCACACACTTTTGGGCTGCCTGTGATATCTTTTCCAAGAGCAAAAGTTAATTTTCCTTTACTTTGAGAAAATGCTGCACTTTCCAAAATGTCACGAAGACCAATTGTTGCAATGGTATCGTTTGGAATTTCAACTCCAACCAAACTTCTTCCAGGGATTGGTGTTTCAATACGCACACTTGCCCTACTTTCCATCATCATGGTTATGTCGTCAACGTGTTGTGTGATTCTCTTAACAGGAATTCCAACTGGCATTTGAAGTTCATATCTAGTAACTGCTGGCCCTCTTGTGATTCCAACAACTTTTGCAGAAATTTTAAAGCTTTCAAGGGTTTGTTCAAGTGTTAGTGCCTTTGTTTGATATTCTTGTTCGTTTATTTGAGGAATGGTTGTTTTTGTTGTTAATAAATCAATTGGTGGTTTAACATATGGAACATAAACTTTTCTTTCTTTTGGTTTTTCTTCAACGGGCTCTTCTTTTGGTGATGGTTTTGTAACAAATGTTTGGCTGCTAACTTTTGGAGGCTCTGGTTCAACAATATTTTCTTCCTCTTCTTCTTCATCCATTTCTTCTTCAATTTCAGGAGTTTCTTCAATTTCTTGGAAGTTATCTTCAAACTCTTGAGTTGAATTTAGAATTGTGTTTTCCTCAAATGTTTCATCTTCAACAATGTTTTCTTCTTCCTCAGCAATGTCAATATCATCATTTTTAAATGGGTTAACATCAATATCTGGAACCGTTGGCTTTTCCACCCTAATTTCTTCAACAACTTTTGGTTTATCCTCAACAACCTTCTTTGGTTCTTCTTTTGGTGCAAACATTGTTTCATTTATGTCAAGTTTTGCTGTCAGCAAATCATCATTGTCTGTGTGAATAAAACGGCTTGGCTTGTTTTCTCTTGCCTCATTAAAAGCAAACACTTCGGCTTTTTCATCTTTCTTTGTGTATAGGTCGTTTAAGTTATAATTTTTCTTTTCAGGCTCTTTTGGACTTGATCCTGCTTTTATGCTGTTAACAAAGTCTTCCCCAAAAATTCTAATTGCCATGTCATCTTCATTTTCATAAGACGATTTGCCGAGTAAACTCTTTTTCACAACTTGAGAAGATTCTTTCTTTTCATTTTGCTCTCTAAATCCATCTAAAACAATGTTTTGTTTTTTCGCTGCTATTTTTGGCTTTTCTTGAAGAACATTGAATTCTTTTGATTTCTTTGAAACCTTTTTAACCTCTTTTTCCTCGCGAGGAAATGTTATTGTTCTTTCTGCAACAGTCTTTGAGTCCTTAAGCCTAAAGAAATGGTCAATGATGAATGCCACACACAAGATAATTGCAATAACATCTATAATGATTGAACCAACAAGACCCAAACCATTATAAAGGGCAAATGTTATCATTCCAAGCAAAACACCACCAACAGTGTTTGCACTGTGATAACAATTTGAAACATATTCTCCAAAGGTTACATTTATGTTTGTTAAAACAAGTTGGAAAAAAGAAACCAAAATAAAAAATAGTATCGTCACAACAATCACATAAAATTTTTCAATGTAATATCGCTTTTTTGTCATAAGAAGAATTCCAGCCATCATCACAACAAGAAGTATTGGATAAATGCAAAAACCAAATGTTCCCAAAATAAATTTATGAAAAGGAACAATAATATTGAAAGCAACAAAAATAAACAAAACAAGAGAGATAACAAACAAACTTATCCCCCACTTTGTTTTTGTTTTCAATCCTTTTGTTTCATTTAAATTTTGAGAATTATATTTAGCCAAAATAAACTCCTATTTTATTAATTTTAATAGTGAATCATTTTTATCTTTCAATACAAGAGAAATGGCACTTTCTTGTTTTAATAAATTTATAAATGTTTTGTTTAGGTCATCAAGTTTTATGCTGCAAACTTTTTCAATAAGGTCTTCTGTTTCTTCAACAAAACCATCATATAAATAATTGGTTGCTTCCCTAACGAATTTAATTGAAACATCATCTTCTTTCATTAAAAGATTTGTTTTAAACATATGAATTGCGTTTTGAAATTCTTTTTCGGTGAAACCATCATTAATAATTTTTTGAACTTCATCATAATATGCTTTAATTGCTCTTTCTGCCGTTCCCCTTTCGGTTATAAATGAAACAAAATGATTTCCACACATTGGAAGAGTTGTTATGTAGGAACCAACATAATAAACAATTCCTTCTTTTTCTCTCATTCTTTCAAAAAGCCTTGAGCTCATGGCGCCACCAAAAATCGCACTGGCAATTTGTATTTTCATATAATCTGGGTTGTCCATACGAATTGTTGGCCTAGAAGCAATAAAATATACTTGCTTTGTATCTTTTTCCGTTGTCACAACTCTTTTCTCTGTTGGTGGCAACTTAATTTGAGAATTTTTATAAAACACAGGTTCTTCTTTTGTGTGATAGTTTGGGATAATATATTTTTGAACAAGCTCATCTGCTTTTTCAAAAGGGATTCCACCAAAGACAGAAACAATCAATTTCCCTGGTCCATTATTTTTCCTTCTATACTCTTTTAGGTCATCTGATGTTATAGACATAACAGAACTTTTGCTTCCAAGAACTGGGTGTGAATAGTTTGTTCCTTTAAAAAGTTCTTTGTAAAGAGCATCTTGATTGCAATCCATAAAATCATCTTCATATTTGTCTATTTCAGAACACACAACACCCTTTTCTGTTTCCATCTCCTCTTCTTTAAATTCTCCATTAAAGAAACAGTCACTCAAGATTTCAAAAAACTGTTCGGCGTCTTCGTTTATAACTTTTCCATAATAACTTGTTCTGTCATAACTTGTGTAGGCATTGTTATAACCACCCAAAAAATCCATTTCCTGTAAAAGATTTTTTGTGGTTCTCTTTTTTGTGCTTTTAAAAAACATATGTTCAAAATAGTGTGCAATACCTTCTTTTTGTGGCAAATCAAAACCCGAACCAGATGCAACTGAAAATGAAATATTCACTGTTTTGTTTGAAGAATTAAATTCATTTATAAGTCTAACCCCACAATCATATGTCTTAACCTGTTTCATAAACACCTCTTTTATTTTATAATTATAACAATATAAAATAAAAAAATCAAACAATATTGGGGAAGATATTTTGAGAAACACAAACTATTTTAAAATTTTGTGACAAAATATTTGTTATAATGCCATCCAAAGCAATGGAGGTGCTTTTTGTTGGATGCATCAAAATCAAATCTCCATTTTTGTTTTTTGTGCTAACTCTTTTTGTGATAATTTCAATATCTTGATCTCTCCAATCAATTGTGTCCTTTGTCCACATAATTGTTTTATACCCCAATTTTTTTGCTACATCAACTGTTGTTTTGGAATAAGCTCCAGATGGCGGCATAAACAAATTCATGTCAATGTTTAGATATTTTTTCACAAGTTTATGATTGTTTAAGATCTCATCTTCGTTTTGTTTAAAAGATAGTTTGTCGTGTGATTTATGATTAAAACCATGATTGGCAATCTCATGCCCCTCTTCAAAAATTTTAATTAGCATTTCTGGGTTCCTGCTCACCCAAACTCCCCCAACAAAAAAAGTTGCTTTAACATTATGCTTTCTTAATGTTTCAAGCATTGAATCTAAAAATTCATCACCCCAATAAACATTAATCATCAGTGACACATTATTTTTTGTCACATCACCAGAATAATAAACATCATCACTAGCTTTTAAAACTCTTTTTGAGCTATTCAAAAAAACAAATGATGATAAAAAACACAAAGATAAAATTATTGCCAAATTAGAAAAAATGATTGTTATAAATTTACTTTTAATATTCATACACAAATAATATGCGATAAAGAAAAAATATATGAAAAAAAGAAGGATAAAATCCTTCTTTTTATTATCTGATTCCAAGTTCTTGTTTTAGTGAACGGAATTTTTCTAGATCTGTTTTTTCCAAATATCTCAAAAGTCCCTTACGTTGTCCAACCAATTTTAGAAGACCTCTTCTTGTGTGGTTGTCTTTTGGGTGAACTTTTAGGTGTTCTGTTAGGTGCTTAATTCTTTCAGTTAAAAGAGCAATTTGCACTTCTGTTGAACCTGTGTCACCCTCTTTGCGTTGGAACTTTGCAATGATGTCTTTTTTTGTTTCCATTTTTATTTCTCCTTTACTTTTATTTTCACCTTGGTCAGAGAATAAGGTTGGAGTTTTCCAAAATCTATGAGAAAGGTATGTTTCTATATTATCATAAAAATACTCTTTTGTAAAGATATTTATGAAAATAATTTGTTCTTTTTCTCAATTATTTCATCAATACCAAAAACATATTGTGAAATATTATGTGTGGTTTTCAAAAATTCTTTATTCTTGTTTTTTAGTTTCATGCTGGAAATATTTGTTCCACAACCAATAACAGGAGAAGATTGATATGCTTTGTCAATAAAATATTTATTTGCCCTGCCAGGAAGTGTGTAACCAACATTTTCAAAACAACCCCCATCAACCTCCGAACAATATAGATAATATGGAACATATCCCTTATTTTGCATATAATTATTCGCAAAATCCCATATTTTTCTAATTTCAGCAACATCTTTTCTATTTGGTTCTTCAATATATGGGCAATGGCAAGAATATAAATCAATATTTGATGCACCAAGCTCACAAGCAAGATTTATGTTTCTTTCAAGCTTTAAGATGTTTTCATCTAAAAGCCCAACAACAAGTTCAAAACTCGTTTCAAAACCATATGATATAATTAATTTGTATGCCTCGTAAATGTCTTTAAACTCAAACCTCCTGCAAAGTTTTCTAAGCGTTTGTGTGTTAAAGGTTAAAGAGTTGATAATGATTCTACTAACATTATATTTTTTTAATATTTTAAGTTTATTTTCAGTTACAAATTCAGGAGAGCCAAGTTCAATGCTAATATCACAAAAAGTGTAGTTTAGTGCTTTAAAAATTCGTTCAATTTTTTCTTCTTCCAAAGCCAAAAGATTACCTGTGAAAGCAATGTGTTTCACAATAAAAAATCTTTTATCAATAATTTCTTTTGTTTTTTCAATTTCTTTAATTAATGCGTCAAAAAAATATGGGTAAATATCGTCATTTTTTGATTTATCATACATAACAAAAGTGCAGTTAAAACATCTCCAAAGGCAAAAAGGAAGATTGACCACCAAGTTTACCTCTTGGTCATTTTGAACCATAAACACTTCATTTTCTATCACACTTTTCACAAGTTTTGCCTTATCCCTGTCAACACGGCATCTAAAATTCAAATGATTAACAAGCCCATCAAGGCTAATTCCATCATTTTTCATCATTTCTTTTATTTTTTGAATGGGAAATTTATGCCTAAACTCCTCAGTCCAAGGCAAAACACTGTAATCTTTTGGTGTTTCTTTTGCTTTTGGCACATTAAATTTCACAAAAGTTCTCCTTTAATATGATTTTAGAACCAAACAAAGTTTGTTATAAAAAAGTGATTTTTCCAAACTTGATGTTGTTCCATTGTTAACACTAATTGAATATTCCCCTATTTTATTGTTAATCTTAATTATTCCAATTTGCAAAAATGTGTTAAGGCATGCAACAAACTGAACATAATTAATTGATTTATCAAGTTTCTTAAGTTTGTTAAATAAGTTGAAGTCATCAAATCCAACAATATTTTGTTTGCTGGCCATTTTAATTAAATTAAAATATCTCCCAAAAGTTTTTCTTGATAAATCAATCATTTGAAATGGCGCATACAAAAATGGTGAATTTTGTGGCAAATAAATTTTTGCGTTTGTTGCATTATTCAAAGCAACAATATAACCATCATCCAAAACGCTATCCAAAAGAACAATCCTCTTAAAATTGCTTAAATCATTGTCCAAACTTGGGCACAAACACAAAGTGTTAAAACCTTTTGTTGATGTTAGGTTTAAATATTCAAAACAACTAATTTTGTCAATTGCTCCGCTTTGCTCAACAAATGTTTTATAACTAGCTAAGGTGTTTGCAACAACAAGAGTGCCGTAAATTGAATGATTTTCATTTAGTAAGTCATCTAGATTTTGTTTGTTGTATGTTTCATATTTTGGCTTTTGAGCGTAACTTGAAAGAGCAAGCTCTTTTATGTATTCTCCACCAATTCTTTCTGCACTTATGTTTGGAAAACCACCAAGTTGAATCACTTTAACAATTCCCTTACAACTTTTTCCTCCACGATAATTTTCAACCTGAAGTTCCATCAAACACTCTTTTTCACCACTTTGAGACACCATGTTATAATATTCTGGTTTGTTAAAACAAAGAAGAGTGAGTGTTGGCGTTTGAATCATTAAGTGTTGAGGACTATTCTTCATTGGAGTGCATATGCATTTATCAAATTTTGTTCTAAACACAGGCATTGGATTTTGACATCCAAATGGCTCCAATTTTGCAAATTCAAGCACAAAATCGGTGTTTATATCTTTTATATCAACTTCCAAATCATAATCATAATATGGAATAAAGAAGCTGTCGTCATATTTTTCTTCAACAAGTTTTTCAAGCTTTTCAGAAAACTCTTGAAGATTGTTTTTCTCAATTGTGATTCCAGCAGCCATTGTATGGCCACCATAGGCAACCAAAAGATCCTGAAGTTCTGTTAAAAGCACGTGAACATCCATGCCATCAATGCTTCTGCATGAACCTTTATAAAGTTCCCCTTCTTTCCCCAAAAGAAAAGTTGGTCTGTTATATTCTTCAGCTATTCTTGCTGCCACAATTCCCAAAATTCCAATATTCCAATTGTCTTTTGCCAAAACAATTGTCTTTTTGGTTGCTAAATTAATCTTTTTTAATTCTTCTATGCAATCATAATAAACGAGGTTACATATGTCTTGCCTTTCTGTGTTGTAAGATAATAATTTTGCAACCATTTTGTTGATTTTAGTTTTATCTTTCTCTAAATATAAGTCCAAACTGTGCTTTGCATTTCCCATACGTCCAGCTGCATTAATTTTGGGAGCAAGTTTGAAACCAACATCTTGGCTTGTTAAGTTTCCTGTGATTTTCAACTCTTTTGCGAGCATAGCAACTCCAAGCGGAAAACTTGAAAGAGGCTCAGCCAAACCAAATTTTACAATTGCCCTATTTTCATCAACAAGAGGAACAATGTCGGCAACAGTTGCAAAAGCTGTGATTGGCAAATATTTCATGGCTGTTTGTCTATCAGACATTGCTTCAACAAGTTTGAAAGCAACCCCTGTTCCACATATTTCGTTGAAAGGATATTTTTGATTAGGTTTTTTAGCGTCAACAATCAAGCAATCTGGCAAAACCTCTGGGCAATTGTGGTGATCGGTGATAATCACGTCAATTCCCCTAGACTTTATGTATTCAACCTCTTTTACCCCTGTAATTCCACAGTCAACAGTGATAATTAAGTTTGGCCTAAATCTAGCAATTTCCTTTTCAAGTGCTTCAATTGTTAAACCATATCCATCAATATAACGGTTTGGCAAAAACGCATCAACAGTTGCACCAAGTTTTGTGAAATAATCCAAAAGAATATAACTTGCAGAAATTCCATCAACATCATAGTCACCAAAAATTAAAATCCTTTGTTTACTTTCAATAGCTTTTTTAACTTTTTCAACAACTTCTGGCATATCATCCAAAAGCATTGGATCGTGAAGATCATTTAAACTTGGGTTCAAAAACGCTTCAATTTCAGCATCAGTTTTAATATCTCTTCCAAGCAAAACTTCGGCAACCTCTGGAGAAATAGAAAACTTTTGTGAAACCTCGTTCACCCTGCTTCTATCTATAAAGTTTTGCGTTATTTTTCTAAATTCCATAGTCATCCTTTTATAAAAAGTAAGCCCTTAAAATTTTCAAGGGCTTAACTTATTGAATAGGTTCAGCAGTTGTTTCAACAACTGTTTTGCCATCTACTTTTGTTTGTTTTTCTTCTTTTGATGGTTTAATTTTTCTCTTATCAAAACGTGAACCTGTTATTATTTTTGCCCAAAGTGGTGCAGAAATAAATATAGCAGCATATGTTCCCACAACAAGACCAAAAATTATTGGAATAATAAATTGTCTAATTGCTGGAACTCCAATGATTGCAAGCATTGCAACAGCCAAAAGTGTTGTTATTGAGGTGTTTAGCGTTCTTGTGAGTGTTTGCTTGATTGAAAGGTTTGCAATTTCCATATTGCTTGTTTTAAGGAGAGATTCCTTTCTTGTGTTTTCACGAAGCCTATCAAAAACAACAATTGTGTTGTTGATTGAATAACCCAAAATTGTGATAATGGCCGCAATGAAAGCACTGTTAACTTCAATTCTGAAGATAACAACCAATGCGCACATCAATAAAACATCATGGAACAGCGTGATAATTGCAGCAAGCCCGCTTAGAAGTTCAAACCTTATTGCAATGTAAACAAGAATTGCAACAATTGCAATAGCCAGTGCTATAAACGCCCTAAACAGCAAATCAGAACTTGCGCTTGCACTCTTTGTTTCTGATGCCAAAACGTTGTATGTTCCATCAGTTAAAACTGTTGAGAGCCCGCTAGTTAGGTCTGTTTGAATTTTTGCGTTTATTGTGGTCATATCATCACTAATGTTTTGATATTGAAACTCAACATAATAGTTTCCACTTTCTTCAATAATTTGATATCTAGAAACATTTGCTCCATTGTTTGAAACAACTTGTTTTATTGTGTTTTCAGTGCTAACAGCCACACTTTGAGTTTTAATTTCATCGCCAACTTGAACACGCATAATGTTTCCACCAGTGAAATCTAGTCCCAAATTAAAGCCCATCACACAAAACATAATAAGACCAACCAAGAAAATTATTCCACTTGTAATCCAAAAATACTTAGACCACTTGCTTGGTTTGAATCTATCACTGTTAACATATGAACTTAGTTTTGAGGTTTTATGCTTTTTCTCTGTCATTTTGCACTCACCTCCCTTCTCAATGCATAATATTCTGCTTTTGTCATGTTTAGAGGATAATACATGTTCAAGAGTCCTCTTGTGATAACCAAGGCACTAAACATTGAAACAGCCACACCAATAAACAAAGTTACTGCAAATCCTTGAATTGAACCCGTGCCAAAAATCATCAAAATAATACATGCAATAAATGTTGTTATGTTAGAGTCAATGATGGCTGGAAGACCACGTTTAAATCCAGTTGAAATGGCAAGATTAAGTCTTTTTCCAGAGCCATACTCTTCTTTAATTCTTTCAAATATAATAATGTTTGCGTCAATTGCCATACCAATTGAAAGAATAATACCAGCTATTCCTTCAAGCGTTAATTGAACAAGTGGAATTGCCATCAACAGGAACAAAACAATTATAATATAGAAGCATAATGCAAATGATGACAAAAGGCCCATCATTCTGTATCTCCAACACATAAACGCAAAAATGAGAACAAGCCCAACAACACCAGCAATAAGGCCATACTTAAGTGCATTAACTCCCAAAGTTGCTGAAATAACAGATGTTTCAC
>JAEETG010000140.1 GCA_016290255.1 Clostridia bacterium | reverse complement strand
GTTTAATGCCTTTTCAATTTCTTTTTGAGATGACAACAGTTTGCTTTCTGGAATTTCAATAATATTTAAGTCAAAAAACTTTTGAATTCTTTTTTTATATTCGTTTATGGCGTCAGTTAAATATTTTTCTTTAATGTTCCCAACGCAAATTAGTGTTATTTTCTTCATAACAAAAGTTTAACAAAATTTTGTTAAAAATTCAAGCAAAAACAGCAATAAAAACAAGTCTGTTTATTTGCAAAAAATAGGCTTTTTGTGTTATAATCTATGAGATTAACTTTTGGAGTCAAAAATGAGCAAAACAAAAATTTTAAAAACAACCAGTCTTTTTCTTATATTCTTTTTAATGTTGTCTGCGCTTATCTTTCTTTCAGCATGCAAAGAAGACCACAGACATAATTTAAATGCTGATGACATAACTTTTGTTCAGCAAGAATTTGTTTTTAATGGATATGAGCAAAAACCTGAAATTATTGTTAAAAACAAAAACACAACTTACACTCAAAATGTTGACTATGCCGTTTTTTATGAAAACAACATTAAAGCCGGAATGGCAAAAATAATTGTTTCAGCAATGGATTCAAGCAAAAAGCTAAAAGGAAGAGTTGAAAAACCTTTCAAAATTGACAAGCTAAACATTGAAAATGCTCAATTTGAAATTCAAGACTTAACTTTTTCTGGCGATCCAACAGTTTTGCCACAAATTAAAATAAAAGTTGGCCAAAAAGAAATAAGCACAAGCGAATTTGACATTTCTCAAACAGGAGGCTTCCCCGACACAACAAACACTGTGTCAATCGTTTCAAAAGCAAACTCAAACTTTGTTGGAAGCAAACAAATTCCTTATATTGTGAATTACTTAAAGTTAGATGACTGCTTTGTGCAAATTGAAAGAACAACATATGACGGAACAGCAAAAACTCCAAATTTTGGTATTGTTTGTGGAAACATACATGTTCCTCAAAGTGTTTTTAGCAATTTTAACATAACATTTGAAAACAATGTTTTGGCTAGTGATGAAGCAAAGCTTAGCATAACAGTTGTAGGTCAAAACCACTATTTTGCCCAAAATGATCAAACTGAAGTTTTGTTTAGAATTAACAAAGCCAACATTTCATCTTCACAAATTGCTCAAATTGACGATAAGCAATATGACGGCACTCAATCATTTAAAGTTGACCCAGAAGTTGTTATGTTCAACAGAACTTTGGAAAAAGATTCCGACTATGATGTGAGGTATTTTAGAGATAACATTGAAATTTTTGACAACTCAAGTTTTGTTGACGGTGGAACAATTAACATTTTAATAACCGGAAAAAACAACTTTGAAGGAGAAATCAACACTTCTTACTTCATTAAGGGAATTGACATAACACAAGATCCAAACCTTTTGATTGAAATTGATGATGATGGCTTAATTTTTAATAGTTTTGAGCAAACACCTCCGATTACAATCACTTATTTGGGTGATGAAATATATTCTTATCAAATAGACTTTTTAAACAACATTAATGCAGGAAACAACACAGCAAAAGTTATCATCAACTTTTTTGAAAACTTTGCTGGAACAATTGAACAAACTTTTTCAATCCAGCCAAGACCAATTGTTGATTTTTTGTTTAGCCTTGAAAGCCAGAACGCAACATTTTTGCCACAGGGTGCTCAAGTGGTTGTAACCTTGAAAGAATTTGAAGAAGCCACACCTCTTTCTTTAGGTCAAGATTTTGTTCTTTCATATGAAGACAACAACATTGTTTCAACTCCATCACAAAAAGCAAAAGTTAAAGCAGTTGGAATTAACAACTATTGTGGAGAAACAGATTTTGTTGAATTTGATGTTTTGATGGCAGAAATAACTTTGGATAACATTTCAGGTTTTTCAGAAAACTTTTTGTTTGATGGAACTGAAAAAAAGCAAAACATTCAAATAACAATTTCAGATCAAAATGTTTCAGTTGATGACTATGAAATTAAATACTACTCCAACATAAACAACAAAACTCCACAAACAGATTTTGTTTCAGCAAACCAAACCATTTATATGGAAATTATTGCAAAAAACAACATTTTTTCAACTGATGAAATTGTTTTTTCTTACACGATTTCAACAAATGAATTAAAAAGCAACAACACACAAATAACATTAAGTGAAAATGAATTTTTGTTTGATGGAACTGAAAAAACACCAAGCATTTCAAGCTTTTTGTTCTGTTCTTCTCCTCTTGATAGCACAAACTATGACATTTCATTTCAAAACAACATCAATGCAGGAACTGCAACAATTATTATCAGTGGAAAAAATAATGTTTTTGGGGCAATTGAACAAGAGTTCACAATTTTACAAAAAAATCTCTCAAATGAAATGATAACATTTAAAAACGACTCAACTTATAACACTCAAACTCAAAACCTTGAACCAGTTGTTTATGACGCTTTGATAACTGCAAATGACTACGGCGTAAATTATTATAAATTAACTGACGGCGCATTTGTTCAAATTGAACCAAGTGAAGTTTCAAACATTAAAAATGCTGGAACATATTTGGTTGAAGTTGTTGGGAAACAAAACTTTAAGGGAACAATTTCAAAACAAATAATAATTAAGAAAACAGAAAACATTTTAATAAAGCCATTGGAAATCAAAAACTGGCAATATGGAACAAACCAAGTTTTCCCTCAAATGACTTCTTCTTTTGGAACACCAGAGTTTTATTATAGTAAACGCAATGACTTTAATTTCTCACAAGTTGTTCCAACAGAAATTGGTCAGTATACTCTAAAAGGAATTGTTGAAGAAAGTGAAAACTATTTTGAAATTGTTTCTTTCTGTGATTTTGAAATAACAAAAACGAACCTTGAAAATGCTGAAATTATAATCAAAGAAATATCGCTTCAAAGTGGAAATGTGGAAAACTTAAGTGTTGACATTATTGTTGGTCAAAAACTTTTAACAAGCTCTGACTATTCTTATTCTTACATACAAAATGGAAACAGCCTAACAATCAGCGTGGAAGCAAAAAATGATTCTCTGTTTGTAACTGGCGAAAAAGAACAAACATTTGATATTAAAAACTCTCAAGAAATCACAATCAATTGTGAAAACACCTATAATTATGGTGAAAACGTTGTTATTTCTTGCTCAACACAAAATAATGAAAACGTTGACTACACAATTTATAAAATAACTCAAACTCATGCTGTTGAAGTTTTAAATGGTGCACCCCTTGACGCAGGAAATTATGTTGTTATTGCAATTTGTGAAGGAAATAATGAAAACTATAAAACAGTTCAAACAAAAGAGTTTGTTGTGATGCCGCAACAATATGCAGAAGAAAACTTTGCCCTAACTGGATTTGATGAACTTTCTTACTCTGGGCAAAATGTTTTGCTTAACCACTCAATTTACAACTCAACTCTTGAACGCACTTTGGAAGAAAACAAAGACTACTTCTTAAGCGTTTCTGGTGATGTTGTTGGTGGGCAAAACATAACTATCACAATTAATTTTATTGGAAATTATGCAGGAGAAGTTGTTAAGAACTTAAGCATAGCCAAAAAGATTTTGTTTGGCAATGAAACAATTTCAACTCCATACACTGGAACTGAAATTGCACCACAAGTTCGCGTGTTTGATGAAAACATGATTGAAGGAATCAACTATGATGTTCTTCTTTACTCAAATGAAGAAAGAACAATTCTTGCAAGCAGCACTGAAAAAACAAATGCTGGAATTCTGTTTGGAATCATCAAAGCAAAAAATAACGAATTTGAAGACATTTTGTTCACACTTGAAATAACAAAACAAGTAAACAAGTTTAACTCAGAGTTTTGCGTTCCAAGCGTTGAGTTTGGCGACAGCATTTCAAAGCCAACCATAAGTTCAAAATTTGGCGAAACAAAAATTTATTATGCTCCATTTAACGCTCAAACAAAAGTTTTGGGAGAGTTTTTGGAGTGGACCGACAGCCAAAAACCAACAAATGTTGGAACATATTATTTAAAAGCGTTAACGGAAGAAACAGACAGTTATTTTGGATTGCAAACAGAAACTATTTTTGAAATAACAAAGCAAGAAATCAAAAGGGAAAACATAACACTTTCTTTTGGTGGAAACAACTATGGCGCTGATGATACAATTAACATCACATATCAAGAAGGGACAGCACAAATTCCAGAAATAACAATTTTAGATAAAGCCGGCAATGCTTTAAACGAAACAAATCAAGACTATAGGGTTCGATATTTTAAGCTAAACGAACAGGGGCAAAAAATTGTTGTTTCAAAACAAAACATAATTGATGCTGGAACTTATGTTTTAAACATCACAGACGGAAAAACAAACTACACAACAAACGGTGGAATTGATATTATATTCAATATTGTTAACGCTTAAAACGACAAAAAAGAACGAAGTTTTCGTTCTTTTTTTTACCCCAAAACAAAAAGCCACTTGATTTAATTTTATTTTTGTGATATAATCGTTTTATTGTTGTGGATTTAGATAACTATTTTATAACCAATAACTTTTCAAGTTGTTTAATCATAAAATAATTATCCACAAAGCATCCAAAAAATAGTAAAAAAGCAATAAGGAGTTTAAAACAAAAATGCAAAACATAAATGAAATGAAAGATGAAGATAATATCACAATTTTAAGATATTGCCCATGCGAAAAAAAGTATGTGAAAAAAGAAAATGATGATGAAGTTTTATATTCAAAAGAAGAATGGGAAAACAAAAAAGCAAACAACAAAGATGAAACACAAAAAGCATGCAGCCCACTTATCAAAGAAAAGCTTGAAATTTTGAGAAAGTGTAAAGAAAGACAAGCAAGAAAAATGCTAAACAAAAAACTTCCATCAGCTGGAAACAACCAAAAACTTATGGACATAAGAAAAAGATTTAAAGAGTTTAAATTAAGCAAAAAAAATGATACATTAAAATTTTAAAAAACAGCACAAAACATGTGCTGTTTTTTATTCTCCATAAATGCTGTCATAATCATCTAAAAATGAAACTGTTTTCCCATTTTTATCTTTATAAGAAATGATTGTGTTTAAATTAATGTTTTCAACACTTCTAAAAATGTTCCCATCAATTTGGTGTTCTTTGTTTGAAAGTCTTTCGGTTAATTCTTTAATTAAATCTTTAATCACAGCCCTCTTTGATTCAGTCAAAGAGTTTTCTTTAGCGCATTCTTCTGTGAATTTGCAAGCACATTGCAAAAACTTTAGGTTATTATAATCTCTAAAACGCAAAATGTCTTTTTCTCGAATTAAATACATTGGTCGAATTAATTCCATGCCTTCAAAGTTGTTGGAATGAAGTTTTGGCATCATTGTTTGAATTTGTGCTCCATAAAGCATTCCCATTAAAATTGTTTCAATCACATCATCATAATGGTGCCCCAAAGCAATTTTGTTGCAGCCAAGACTTTTTGCTTTGTTATATAAATGCCCTCTTCTCATGCGTGCACAAATATAACATGGTGAAGAATTGATGTGCACAACATTTTCAAAAATATCTGTTTCAAAAATTTCTATTGGAATGTTTAAGATTTTTGCATTATGTTCAATGAGCGCTCTGTTTTCTTTGTTATAACCTGGGTCCATAACCAAAAAAACAAGTTCAAAAGGAATTTTGTTGTGTTTTTTTAATTCTTGAAAGCATTTTGCCATAAGCATAGAATCTTTTC
>JAEETG010000139.1 GCA_016290255.1 Clostridia bacterium | reverse complement strand
TTGAAAGAAACACAATTGTTTATCCAAAGTTTGAACGCAATAAATGTCTGCACTGCGGAAGATGTTTCCTCTCTTGCCGAGACGGCGGGCACCAAGCAATCAAGTTTGATGAAAACAGAAATCCAATTCTGGACCCTAAAAAATGTGTTGGGTGCCACCTTTGCGTTTTGGTTTGCCCAAATAACGCAATTGTTTCAAGCGGAATTAAAATAAAAAAACCTAAGAAAGACTAAATCTTGCACGAGCTTCAATTTGCTTGCCAATTTTTGCCTGTTATGTTATAATCAGAATAGCGATATCTAGAGTTAAATTATATTTACAATTAGTTACCATTCACCCAGACAACGCCCCAAGTCAACACTCATTTGAAAAACTTGGAGCAAAAAAAGTTACACAAATAATTAAATATGAAAGTTTTTTGAGAGATGTTCTCTTGCTGGAGTTATAAAAATAGTAAAGCTTTTTGCTTTGCTTTTTTTATTTTTTTTGTTATTATAAAATTAAGAAAAAAAATAAGGAGAAAAAATATGTCTAAAAAATTTTGGATAACATCCATTTGCGTTGCCAGTTTGTTTTTCATATTATTCGCAACAATTATGGCAATTGTTTTAGCAAATGGAAACGCTGCTCTTCCAATCGATTCATCGATTGCAGATTGGGCATACGGCGTGCGTGGAGAAAAAGGAAACTTCACTTATTGGTTTTTCACAATCATAACAGAACTTGGGCACTACTATTTTGTTATTGCATTTTTGATTATTATGGCAATTGTTTGGAAGTTTAAAGGAAAAACTTGGTTCTTGGTTCTACCAGTTTTTGCAACATTTGTGCTGCATGAACTAATAAAACTCATTGTTAAAAGGCCAAGGCCAGACCAAAGTTTGTGGTGGGGTTATGAGTCATCAACAAGTTTTCCAAGTGGGCACTCAAACACAGCAACATGTTTGTTTATTTTGGTGATTTTCTTTGTTATCATTTCACCATATCTAAAACCATGGCTCAAAGCAGTTTTGTCTTCACTGTGTTCAATTTCAATTGTTTTGGTGGCCGTGAGCAGAATAATTCTTGGCATGCACTACTTCACAGACGTTATCGCGGGGATTTTCTTGGGGGCAACCAGCGCAACAATTGGAATAATTATATATTTAGTTTTAAAAAACAAAAAGAAAAATAAAGAAAAGGAAAGAAAAGATGAAAATAATTTATGTTCACCACGGGAACAGAAAAAGAACTCCAGACAACAAACTTTGCGACAAGTTAAGCTCAATCGGGAAAAAAGATGCAAATCTGTTTGCAAAACTTTTAACAAAAATTCCAACAAAAAATTCCATTAAAGCAATTTATTCAGCACCATCAAACAGATGCCAGCTAACAGCAAACATTATTAACAAACACATAAAGGTGCCAGTCATTTTGGATTCAAGACTTGATGAGTTTGGCATGGTTAAAGATGAAACCTATTCTGAAATGCTAAACCGCACCGCTTGCGTTATTGATGAAATCACCAATAAATTTGAAGACACAGATAGTGTTATTTGCGTTTCAAGTGGAATTAATGTTTCAGCATTTATTTGCAGATCTTTTAATCTTGCAATCAATGAAGACATTCCAAAAATTGGAATCCCAAGCCTATCTCCCCTAATTTTCGAAATAAAAAAAGGAAAAACTAAAAAATGCAAATTGAAACCAAAAGATTGATTTTTAGAAAATGGAAATTAAGTGATGTGGATGATTTGGTTGATTGCTTGAACGATTTTGAATTAGTTAAAAATATGACAATGCCATTTCCATACACAAAAAATGATGCAATTGAATTTCTAGCAAAAAGACAACAAGATGACAAAAACACTTACTATTTTGCAGTCACCACAAAATCTGGAGAATTGGTTGGCGGAACCAGCTTGTCTCTAAATAAAGATGGCGAATTTCGTGGGGGAATTTATGTGCACAGAAAATTTAGAGGTCAAGGCTATGGACAAGAAATTTTTATTGCCCGTGCAAAATTTGCTTTCGATTATTTAAAACTAAATGAAATTAGAAATGGATTTTTCGAATTCAATGAGAAGTCAAAAAACATGCAACAAAAAATGGGATACAAAATTGTTGGAAAAACAAAAAATTATTCTCCTTCTCTAAATAGTGAAGTTGTTGAAATTATCACAAAACTAAAAAAAGAAGATTTTGATAAATATTATAAAACACTTGATTTTGAATTTAAACTCACAACATAAAAACAAAAGAACAGCCATATTGGCTGTTTTTTTAAAACTTATTTATAACTAAATTTTCATAATCTAAAAATGTTTTAATGTTTTCCATTTCGCTTGGAGAAAATTTCTTTAAATCAGGCACCTTCAACCCCAAACTCTGATATTTTTCCTTTCCCAAATTCATAACACTAAAAATCTCAACACAATTTGGGTTAAACTTATGAATTATATTCTTAATTATCCCAAGATTATCCTTGTCATCATTAAACCCTTTAACTAAAGGTAACCTAAATGTTGTGATTGCATTTTTATCTTTTAATAACTTTAGGTTTGAAATAACTTTATTTGGCTCACAATTAATTTGTTTTGCTTTGTCTGTGAAAACCTTTAAGTCAATAAAAAATTCATCAATATAATTCTTGACTTTTTGTATATTTTCACTAGGAACATTTAAACATGTTTCAACACAAATTGACACACCATTTTGTTTCAACTTTTCCAAAAGGTTTGTGTGACCTTTTAAAAATAGCAAACACTCACCACCAGAAAAAGTCACCCCACCACCATTCTCATAAAAATCTTTATCTTTCATAATTTCACAGAATAGTTCATCTTCAGTGTAGATTTTTCCAAAAGTTTTTTCAGTGCCGTTTTTGTTATATTTAATAATTTCACTTTTAAAATTTTCTGGGTTAGAACACCAAAAACACCTAAGTGGACACCCCATAAAAAACACTGTGGTTCTAATTCCCTTTCCGTCTCTCAAACAAAATCTTTGTATGTTACTGATAAGCATATTCACTTTTTTGTGCCCTCTCTATCAAATAATTTTTATATTCCTCTGGAAGTTCATTAAAATAAGCACTAAATCCCCAAACTCTCACAATCAAGTTTTTATATAACTCTGGATTATTTTTTGCCTTGATAAGCGTTTCACTAGACACAACATTGAGTTGCATTTGGAAAAATCCTTTTTTGATTGCAAGTTTTAAAAACTCAACAAATTTTTGAGAGTTATCTTCCAAAAATGTTGGAGTTAACATATAGTCCACAACATTTCCGTTAAAAGCCATTTTTGAATAATCCAGTTTGGATGCAAAAGAAATAAGTTCCGTGAAAGCAACTGGCTTTCTGCATGAAATGTGAACATTTGCGGGTTCTCCGTCAAGCCTTCCATCTGGAGTTGCTGGAATATCTATTGTCCCACAAATATAATCTGGAGAGGAAAGACCGAATTTTATTCTTCTCTTTCCTTGCGCATTGTTGTTAAATAACTCTTTTGTTTTGTTGATTATTTTGTTTGTGAGTTCCACAACGCACTCATCATCGTTCCCATATTTTAAAAGTTCATCTTGAATGTATGCTCTCAAATTTTCATGACCACCAAAATTATTTTTCACAATTTCCAAAAATTCAACTAAAGATTTTTGTTTCGACTTGAAAACAATTTCATCAATTGCAATCAGTGAATCCACAACATTTGCTAGCCCCAAACCAGTGACCCCAAAGTTATTGTATTTTGCTCCAAAATCCTTCATTAGTTTCTGGGATTCAAAACAAGCCTTATTAAAACACGAGCACAAAACATCTTGGCCAAACATAAAGTTGTTCACCGCTTGTGTTAATCTTTTTGTTTCTTGATTAATCTGTTTATAGTATATCTTTAACACATCATCTAAACCATTTGCTTGTTTCATTTCATCACTAAACAAAACATTTGTAAATAACTTTAAAAAATTTATATTGAAATTATTATTTAGCTCTGCTGATACATCAGCAACAAAAGGTTCCCAACAAGCTGAAACAACATAGTTGTAAGCATCTTTTTCTTCATAGCCAAACTCAATCATTGCGGGAATAACTTTTTGATCATTTGAAAGAAGTGGACAGCCAATTCCTGTTTTCATGCAATCAAAAGCTGTTGTAAGCAATTTATCTGGCATATTATCTGCAACACGCAGCAAAACTTTTGGATCAGGAATCTGAAGTTTTTTGAGTTCTTCAATAAAAATGTAGGTGAGTTTATTTGAAAAATATGTTCCATCTTCATTTAAGCCACCACAAATTATAATTTGACCAGTGTCTCCAAGTAAATTACCACTTTTAAACTTGTAATCCTTGTGAAGAGTTTGCAAAAATTTTGAAACAACTAAAGATATTTCACCACTTTTCATATCTTTCACAAATCTATCTAGATATAAATCCATTCTGCCAAGCCCCATACGATCGTGACGTGCCTGCCAAAGAACGGAGTTCAAAAACAAAATCCTTTGAAAAGCCTCTTCCAAACTTTGAGCCTTTTGGGTTTTTAGATTATTTATGTATGTTAAGTATTTATTCTGTTTGTCTTTATTTCTTTCCAAAATCATATCAACAATTTTATTTAAAGCGTCATATTCTTTTTTCATATCCTCATTTGTTGACTTTTCTTTTAGTTCACTTAAAGAATAATCCAAAATTAAAGAATAACAAACAGTTCCATTTGAATAGTTATTTGGATTATAAAATATTTTTTTATCATCAATAAAATAAATAAAAGAATCACCATCTTTAACTGACAAATCCATCTTTTTATACATATTAATTAAGTTCTTGGCTTCATCTCTATTATTAAAGCTTTTATACTTAAAGTAATTTTTTGCAACAAACATAAGCTTCTGCTTTTTAGATTTATTGCCAGTTCTTTTGCTTTCCGCCAAAATTGTTCTTGCTTTAAAAACAACACTTTTTGGCACAAACTTTTTTATTAATCCCTTTATGCTCATATTTTTTTATCCTTTTTGAATAGTTTGTTCTTTATTGTTTTTATTATATCATCTTTCAGCAAAATTAGCAACAATCCATAAATTGCCATTCCAATCAAAATAAGTAAGCAAGTGTTTAGAATTGATGAAACAAAATAATCTTTTATGAACCACAAGCACACAAACATGCAAACTGATGCCAATAAGTTTTTCCAACCGCATAGCAAAAATTTCTTAACAGAAACTTCTTTTCTTAAAATTATTAACTGACAAACTAAAATTGCCATTTCAGCAACAACGCTAGAAATAACTGCACCAATTGTTCCAATGGTGTATATTAAAACGATATTTAAAACAAAGTTTAGTAAAGCTCCAAAAATAACGGTTTTTGTGAAAGTGTTTTCTCTTCCAACAGCCATTAAATATTGAATGCCAGTCACATTATTTAAACCAATCATCATAATAAGCGGAGCAAACGCAATCATTAAGTTTATAACTTCAGTGTAACCTGGGCCAAAAAACCAAAGGTTCATGTTCTGTGATATTGCCATAACTCCAAACATAAGTGGAAGCCCCACACACATAACTATCTTGCTTGCAAAATACATATTGTTTTTTAGAGCCTCAGTGTTTCCCCTTGCTTTTTCATAACTATTTCTTGAAACCATAACAAGGCTTAAGGCAGTTGTGAGCGTTACGACAATTGAAACAATCTTATACGCTTGATCATAAAATCCGTTTTGTGCGTCTGATTTTAAAATAAACCCAATAAGTGTTTTGTCCAAAATTGTGTAAATTGAAATCACAATTGTTGGTAAGAAAAATCTCAAAGCAGGAACAAACCTTTTAAATGGTTTTAATTCATCAAAAGAAACTTTTTGAACCATTTTAAACATATAAAAAATTATTGCAAGATTGCTAACCAAAACCATTAAAGCATTAATAAGCGTGTAGATCCAAACATCATTTTCTGTTTTTACAAACACGAAAATTGATATTACCGCAAGCGTTTTGACAACAAAGTTTCTTAGAACCAATTTCCCAAAAGCTTCATTTCCTTGAAGAACAAAAGAAAAGTCAAACATTGTTGCAAAAATGTTTATGCTCAAAATTAACATCAGTGTGTTGTAGGTTCCATAAACATTAAAGCCACAAAGAACTATATTTATCATCAAAAACAATAGTGTTGTGAAAATTCTAACTATTGTTATTTCCCAAAACACCACTGACTGTTTATGCTTGTCACCTTGATATTTTGCAATTTCTCTTTGACCATATAAATTAAATCCAAGAGCAGCAAAAATAACAAAGTATGAAATAAGGGAAAATGAAAAGCTATATTGGCCAACACCCACAGGAAGCAAAACTCTTGAAATATATGGAGTAACAATTAAAGGAACAATAATCAAAAAAATTTGATACAATGCATTAAACGCATAATTTTTTAAAATAGCCTTTTTGCTATTTTTTGTTTGATTATTATCTTGTTTTGTTTCTTCATCTTGATTTTCTGTTTGCTTTAAATCATTTTCATTTACAAGTGTTTTCTCGTCTATAATAGCTTCTTCCTTTTCGGTTTTTTCTTCCATTGCTTCTTCCCCTACATTTCCATTCATAACATTATATCACAATTATTAACTTCTTGTAACATTTTTTAATAAAAAAATTAAAAACTATAATATAAAAAAACATAAATGTTTAACAAAAACTCACAAATATTTTTATATTTAACAAAAAAACAGCCAACAAGGCTGTTTTTTGTGTGTTTTTTGCGTTTTTTTATGTTTTTTGAACACTTTATTTTGCAAATGGTTATGCGTTCATTTTTTCGCGATATTTTGTGATTGCACGTTTATCGTGGTCTAGAATAATTTTTCTAAGC